>NZ_JBEPFC010000050.1:0-43229 GCF_040301705.1 Streptomyces sp. NPDC000151
TCCGGCCGGAGTGCGTGCATACGGGTGCGGCAATTGCCTCCCCGCGCCGCCCCAGGAGGTGGAGGGCCCGGACGGCTCCGTACGGCTCGGCGGTTCGGTGGCCCCGATAGGGCCCGGCCCCCGGCCGGCGGACGGCCACGCCCCCCAGGCGCAGCCCGGCCCGACGACGAACTGGGTACGGCCGCCGGCCGGAGTGCAAGCCCCGGGGCCCGCGGGCCCGCCGCCCGCGGTGCCTCCGCAGCCCGCGCCGGGCCCGCAGGGCGGCCACGGCGCGCCCGCGAGCGGCCGGCCGGGCGACCCCGCGGCGCAGGGCGGCCACGGCCGCTGGCGCCCCTGGCGCTTCCGCATGTCCAACGACGTGTGGGGCACCCCGGTCGTCTCCGGTGACCTGCTGTACGTCACCTCCTTCGAGGTGCACGCGCTCGACGTGGCCAGCGGGCGGCGCCAGTTCAAGACCCGCGAGGTCGCCTGGGCGATGGCCGTCTCGGACGGCCGGATCCACGCGTCGGACGGCCCGAGCCTGTACGCGCTGGACGCCACCGACGGCTCCGAGCTGTGGCGGCTGAACACCGAGGGCTGGGTCTACAGCCTGGGGGTCGACCGCGGCACGGTCGTCACCGGCACCCGTGGCGGCGGCGTGCAGGCGTGGGAGGCGGCCAACGGCGAGCTGCTGTGGGAGATCGGCGGCGCGCAGACCGACTTCGAGACCGCCGAGTCCGGCCCCGTCGTGCACGAGGGCACGGTGTACGTCTGGGCGGAAGCGCGCCTGAAGGCGCTGGAGGCCCGTACGGGCGCCGAGCGCTGGTCGTACCCGGTCGGGGACGCGGCGTCCTGCGGCGGGGTGCCCGTGCGGCTGCTGACCGCCCCGGACGGCGTGGTCTACGTCGTGGCCGGCACGCGCGTCCTGGCCATCGACAGCAACCGCGGCGACGTCCGCTGGCACTTCGAGGCACCGGCCGTCTTCCTGGCGCCGCCCGCGTACGCCCCCGGGCCCGCCGTCACCGGCGGCGGCATCTACCTCGCGGACTACCTCGGCACGGTCTACGCGCTGGACGCGAACGACGGCCGGGACCGCTGGCGGATCGCCACCGAGGCGCGCCAGTCGACCGAGCCGGTACTGGTCGCCGACGGCGCGGTGCACCTGGGCAGCGGCAACGCCCTGTACACGCTGGACGCGGTCACGGGCACGCCCCGCTGGCGCTTCCAGGCGGGCGGTGAGGTCATCGGGGCACCGGTGGCCGCGGACGGCCGGGTGCACTTCGGGTCCGCCGACCACTGCCTGTACACGCTGGACGCGATGGGCGGCCAGCTGCGCTGGAAGCTGGCGACCGGCGGCGAGATCACCGGCACCCCGGTGGCCGCCGCGGGCGTCGTCTACGCCTGCAGCAAGGACCGCTGCGTGTACGCGCTGGACGCCGCGAAGGGCACGGGGCAGGCGCGGCGCTCCTAGGGGCGCCGCGCGGGCCTGTACTGCCCTGTGGCTGCGCGGACCTGGAAGGGGTCCGGCTAGCGCTCCTCGGGCGGGCGGCCCTGTCCGGGCTGTGTCTCCTGGTCGCCGTGGATGCGCGGCAACGGCTGCGTAGGGTCGGCCGGCGCGGCCGTCGGCGTACCGGCCGGCGGGGTCGTGCCGTCGTGCGTCGCCGCGGGCCACGGCTCTTGTGCGGGCCCGGCGGCCGAGGACCCGCCGGCGCCCGGCCATTGGACGGGCTGCTGGACAGGCTGCTGTTCGTAAGGGGTGTCAGGCCGCGGTCCTCCGTAGGGGACGTCCGGCTGCGTCGCCGCATACGGGGGCTGATCCGGCTGTCCCTCATAGGCGTACGGCGCGCCCCCGGGCTCGCCTTCGTACGCGTACCGGTCGTCGGGCTCTGCTCCGTACGGTGCGGGCGCGTACTCCTCGTCGCGCTCCCGCGCCTTCCGGCGGCGACGGGCGCGTACGGCCCGGCGGCCGCTCATCAGCAGCGCGGCCAGCAACAGCAGGACGCCGCCGCCCAGCGCCACCGCGACTCCCAGGCCCAGACCCCGGCCCCCGTTCCCCGCGGTGAGGCTGCCGGCCGCCTGGCCCTGCCGGACCATCCACAGGATGGTGAAGCCGAGCACGACCAGCCCCGCGAGCGTGACCGTCAAGCGGGACCGCAGCACCACGCCGATCAGCGTCAGCACGGCCGCGACCAGCATCGGCAGCAGGAGTGAGCGCATGACATCGGCGCCGCTGCCGGTGATCCCGTTGAAGAGGTCCGCGATCCGGATGTCCGCACCGTGACGGCCGTCGTACCAAGGACGGAAGGGGCTCCATACGGCGGCCGCCGCTCCGATGAGGGCGATCAGGGAGCCGATTACGTTGCGCACCACAAGCGTCGCCTCGCTTCGCTTCGTCCTGACGCCTCCACAGCCGACGCTACGCCGTGCCGCCGCGGGCCGCCACGGCAATCCGGTCCCGGTATCGTGACGTGCGCTCGTCAAACATTCGGGGGATCTCATGGCACAGCGTCACTTACGGCTCACGGCCGTCGTGGCCTTCGTTCTGCTCTCGCTCACCGGCTTCCGGCCGCACGGCCACGGGAGTGACAGCGGTGGCGGCGGCTGCAGCGCCCACTCCAGCAGCAGCGGCTACCACAGCAGCCACCACTACGACGATGACGACGACTACGACGATGACGACTACTCGGGCGGCAGCGGGTCGGACAGCAGTCCGGAGCCCACCGCGACGCAGGCGCCGAGCGGCACGATCATCGCGTGCGTCGACCCGGATGAGGCCACGCCGCATGCGCTGGTCAGGCTCGTCGTCGGGGATCCGCACACCGACGTGACCGTCACGGTGCGATTCCTCGGCGCGGACGCGACCGTCGTGGACACCGCCAAGGTGAAGCTCAATCCGTACGAGGACGACTACGACGCCGACGAGACCACCGACAACCCGGAGGTCCAGGTCCCGATGGCGCATCCCGACCGCGCCGACAAGGTCGCCAACTGCCTCCTCGACGACGTCGGCTAACGGGCTCACCGCACCCGAGGGGCACCCCCCTTCCGCCGCTCCTCGAAGAGCTCCGTCTGCCGCTCCGGGGGCAGGTTGCCGAGCGCTACAAGGTGCGGGGCGTGTGCCAGCGCCTGGGTGCGGGCCGCCTCCTTCGCCGCCCACAGGGCCCGTACGGTGCCCTGCACGGCCTCCGTGGGCTGTGCCGCGACCGTCTCCGCCGCGCGCAGGGCGGCCGGCAGCGCCTCACCGGCGGCCGTCAGTTCGGAGACCAGGCCCACCTCGTGGGCGCGCCGGGCGCCGAGCCGCTCGGCGGTGCCCATCAGGGCGAGCCGGGCGATCTCCCCGTACGGCATCCGCTGCGCCATGAGGACCGACTCGTACGCGCTGACCATCCCGTAGGTCGTGTGCGGGTCGAAGAACGTCGCGGTCTCGGCGGCCACGATGAACTCGCACTCGCCCAGCAGGTAGAACGCGCCGCCGCAGGCCATGCCGTCGACCGCGGCGATCACCGGCTTCCACAGGTCGGCCGCCTTGGGGCCGATGCGGAGCAGCGGGTCGTCGAGGGAGTACGGGGAGGCGGGCTGCGGCACGCGTACCGAGCGGTCGACGCCGGTGCAGAAGGCGCGGCCGCCGGCGCCGGTGACGACCGCGGCGCGCACGGTGTCGTCGAAGCGCAGGGCGCGCCAGGCGCCCGCCAGTTCCTCGGCGGTCGCCAGGTCGATGGCGTTGAGGCGGCCGGGCCGGTCGAGGGTGACCAGGGCGACGCCCGCGCCGGCCCGGGTGTCGACGCGTACGGTCATGGGCGCTCCAGCAGCCAGCGCGGCACGGTCACGCCGTCCGCCATCTCGTGGAAGGTCACCTTCACCGCCGCGCCGATGCGCAGCTTGTGCGCGGGCACGGAGTTCAGCGTGGCGTCCGGCGCGCTGACGAGGTTGCCGACCAGCCGGATGCGCGGCGCCTCGGCCAGCTCGACGACGACGGCGTTGTACGGCGCGAGGGCGGCGTACGCGGGCAGCAGCGGCGGGTGCGGCAGGACGTAGGACCAGATCCGGCCGCGGCCGGACATCCGCCGCCACTCGCTCGCGAAGGACTGGCAGTGCGGGCAGCAGGGACGGGGCGGGAACCGCGGTTCGCCGCAGTCGGCGCAGGCTTGGACGCGCAGTTCGCCACGGGCCGCGTACGCCCAGAACGGCGCGCCGTCGTCGTCGGGGACGGGGAGCAGGAAGCCGTCGGCGGTGACGCTGTGCGCGTCGGCCGCGCCGGCCACGCCGGCTGCGTCGGTCGCGCCGGCTGCGGCGGAGTTATCCACAGGCGTGGCGGACGCGGTGCGGCTGTCAGTGGCGGCTGTCACACTCGGTTTCATGAATTTCACTGACGGTCAACTCCTCAGCAAAAGCGCGGAAGTCGGGACGCCCTCGCCCGCGGTGACGAGGCAGGTCGCGGCGTCCGGCACCTGCGCGGTGCTGGTGCCGCGCAGCTGCTTGACGCCCTCGGTGATCAGGTTGAAACCGTGGACGTATGCCTCGGAGAGGCCACCGCCGCCGGTGTTCAGCGGGAGCCGGCCGCCGATCTCCAGGGCGCCCTTCTCGGTGAAGGCCGCGCCCTCGCCGCGCCCGCAGAAGCCGTAGCCCTCCAGGGAGAGCGGTATGAGCGGGGTGAAGGCGTCGTAGATCTGCGCGACGTCCACGTCCTGCGGGCCGAAGTCGGCGGACTTCCACAGGTGTCGGGCGGCGGTCCAGGCGGGCCCGGTGAGCGGGTCGTCGTTCCAGTAGTTGACCATGCCGTGGTGCTGGGCGGGCAGGCCCTGGGCGGCGGCGTGGACGTAGACGGGGGTGCGGCGGCAGTCGCGGGCGCGCTCGGCGGAGACCAGGACGCACGCCAGCGCGCCGTCGGTCTCCAGGCAGTTGTCGAAGAGGCAGAGCGGCTCGCTGATCCAGCGCGCGGTCATGTACATCTCGCGGGTCAGCGGACGGTCGTACATGACCGCCGCGGGGTTCTGATTGGCGCGGTTGCGGCAGGCCAGCGCGACGTTGAAGAAGTGGTCGCGGGTGGCTCCGTACTGATGCATGTAGCGACGGGCGAGCATCCCGATCTCGTCGGCCGGGCGCAGCAGGCCGAAGGGGCGGGTCCATTGAGCGGGGGTGGGGAGTTGAACGGCAGTGTTCGTCCAGGGGCGGGGCCCGGAGCCGCGCTTGCGCGACCGCCAGGCGACGCCGACGGTGGCCTGGCCGGTGGCGATGGCGGCGGCCAGGTGCGCCACGGTGGCGCAGGAACCGCCGCCGCCGTAGCCGACCTTGGAGAAGAAGGTGACGTCGCCCGCGCCGATGGCCTTGGCGACCTCGACCTCGTCGGTCTCCTCCATGGTGTAGGAGGCGAAGGCGTCGACCTCCGCGGGGGCGATCCCGGCATCGGCCAGGGCGGCCGTGATCGCGCGGCAGGCCAGCGTCTTCTCGGATTCGGGAAGGTGCCTGGCGAAGGGTGTCTGTCCGATGCCGGCTATCGCCGTAGCGTCCTTGAGGGTCGCCCCCATCGCCACCTCCGTGGTCGGTCGTCCGGCAGGTCGTCCGTACTGACAGCCGAGGAGGCTACCGCTAATCTGACGACCAGTCAGCTAACTGGCACAGGGTTCTCCCGGCCGGTACACGCCGCACGGCCCCCGGGAGGGCTCCCGGACACCCCGTACGGCCCGCGCAGGCGCCGGGGGAGAAAGGCAGGCGCGATGCCCGGCGACGGGGAGCGGCAGAGGGGCGACGAGGGCGCCGGCGCCCCGCAGGGACTCGGGGACACGGACGGGCCGCGGGCGTTCCGCGCTGCGATTGAGGTGGGCGAACCGGCTGCGGTGGGTGAGCCGCGGGACCCGCGCGCTGACCTGGAGTTCGGGTCCATTCCGCGGTTGGTGCGGGCGGCGGCCGCTCGGCACGGCGGGCGCGAGGCGGTGGTCGAGGGGCGGGCCCGGGTCTCGTACGCCGAGCTCGGCGCGCGGGTCGAGCGCGCGGCCGCGGCCTGCATCGCCGCCGGCGTCGCGCCCGGCGACCGGGTGGCGGTCTGGGCGCCGAACACCGCGGACTGGATCGTCTCCGCGCTCGGCGCGGTGTCCGCGGGCGCCGTCCTGGTGCCGGTCAACACCCGCTTCAAGGGCGCCGAGGCCGCATACGTCCTGCGCCGCACCCGCGCCCGGCTGCTCTTCGTCACCGGCACCTTCCTCGGCACGTCGTACGTCGCCTCGCTGCGCAGGGCCACCGCGGAGGGCACGGGGCGCGGACCGCTGCCGGGCCTGCCGGATCTGCGGGACGCGGTCGTGCTGGCCGACGACGCGCCGGTCGGCTTCCGCACCTGGCGGGAGTTCCTGGCCGGGGGCGCCCGGGTGCCGGCGGCGGAGGTGCGGGAGCGCGCGGACGCCGTCGCGCCGGAGGACCCGTCGGACATCGTGTTCACCTCGGGCACCACGGGGCGGCCCAAGGGCGCCGTGATCACCCACGCCCGGTCGCTGCGCGCGTACGGCGTCTGGAGCGAGCTGGCGGGGCTGCGCGAGGGGGACCGCTATCTGATCGTCAACCCGTTCTTCCACACCTTCGGCTACAAGGCGGGCGTGCTGGCCTGCCTGTTGCGCGGCGCGACGATGGTCCCGCAGCCGGTGTTCAGCGCCGACACCGCGCTTGCCAACATCGCCGCCGAGCGGATCACCGTGCTGCCGGGGCCGCCCTCGCTGCACCAGCAGCTGCTGGACCACCCCGCGCGCGGCCGGCACGACCTCTCGACGCTGCGGCTGGTGGTGACCGGCGCCGCGGTGGTGCCGCTGCGGCTGGTCGAGCGGCTGCGCGGGGAGCTGGGGATCGCCACGGTACTGACCGCGTACGGCCTGTCGGAGAGCTCGGGGGTGGTCACGATGTGCCGCCGCGGCGACCCGCCCGAGGTGATCGCGGGCACGTCGGGCCGGGCGATACCGGACACCGAGGTACGGGTGGTCGACGCCGAGGGCCGCGCGGTGCCGCCGGGCCGGCCCGGCGAGGTACGGGTGCGCGGCTATCACGTCATGACGGGCTACTTCGAGGATCCCGAGGGCACCGCCCGCGCCGTCACCCCGGACGGCTGGCTGTGCACGGGGGACGTGGGGGTGCTGGACGAGGCGGGCAATCTGCGGATCACCGACCGGATCAAAGACATGTTCATCGTCGGCGGGTTCAACGCCTACCCCGCCGAGATCGAGCAACTGCTGCTCCGGCACCCGGACATCGCCGACGCCGCCGTGATCGGGATACCGGACGCCCGGCTGGGCGAGGTCGGCCGGGCGTACGTGGTGCGGCGTCCCGGCGCGACGGTGTCGGCGGACGAAGTGCTCGTCTGGTCGCGCCGGGAGATGGCCAACTACAAGGTGCCCAGGGAGGTGATGTTCCTGCCCGAGCTGCCGCGGAACGCCAGTGGCAAGGTCCTGAAGGCGAGCCTGCGCGCGGTGGGCGCCGGCGCCACCCCGTCCACCGAGCCCCCGTCCACCCAGCCCCCGTCCACCGAGCCCCCGGCCACCGGCAGCCCCGTCACCCCCGGTTGAGGTGAACCGGAAGGGACTGCAGCCCGTTGCCGATGAACGAGCCGGTGGCCCGCAGCGTTTCGGGGGACACGGCGAGCTCCAGGCCGGGGAAATGGTCGAAGAGCGCGGGCAGCGCGGTGCGGGCCTCCATGCGGGCCAGCGGCGCGCCCAGGCAGAAGTGCACGCCGTGCCCGAAGGCGAGGTGCTCCCGGTCGGCGCGGCGCAGCTCGAAGGAGTCGGCGTCCGCTCCGTGCCGCTCGGGGTCCCGGCCGGCCGCGGCGTAGGCGGCGAGGATCGGGTCGCCCTGGCGGATGACCGTGCCGTCCGCCAGCGGGATGTCCTCGACGGCGTACCGCAGCGGCAGGTTGGCGATGCTGGGCGCCCAGCGCAGCGTCTCCTCGATGACGTCGTCCCAGCCGGCCTGCCCGGAGGCCAGCAGGGCGCGCTGCTCGGGGTGGGTGAGCAGGGCGTGGACGGCGTTGCCGATGAGGTTGACGGTGGTCTCGTAACCGGCGCCGATCACCAGCAGGAGGGTGTCGAGCAGTTCCCGCTCCTCCAGGCGGGAGCCGTCGTCGTCCCGGGTGGAGACCAGCACGCTGGTCATGTCGTCGCCGGGCTCCCGCCGCTTCAGGGCGATCAGGTCGCCCAGTACGGCGGCGACCTTCGCCGCGGTCGCGGACGCCTGCTCGGGGGTGGCGGAGGTGTCCATGATCTCGTCGATGACCTTCCCCACCTCGACCCGGGAGTCCTCGGGGATACCGAAGAGTTCGCAGATCATCCGCATCGGAAGGGGGTGCGCATAGGAAGAGATCAGATCGACCGGCTCGCCGGCGGGCGCCGCCTCCAGGTCCGCCAGCAGCTCCTTGGTGATCCGCTCGACGCGCGGGGCCATCGCCTCGGTGCGCCGCCCGGTGAACGCCGGTGCCACGAGCTTGCGCAGCCTGCGGTGGTCGGTGCCGTAGGCGGTGAACATGTTCGTGACGCCGACCCAGGACTGCAGCCAGCTGTCGTGGTGTTCGCCGTTCCGCCAGGCGGGCCAGTGCTGCCGCGGGTCCTTGCTCACCCGGTCGTCGGCCAGCAGCCGCTTGAGCAGGGCGTGCCCGCCGACCGACCAGGCCCGTATGCCGCCGGGCAGCTCGATGAGCGCGGCGGGGCCTATCGCGCGGAGGCGGGCGGCCTCGCCGGGGAGGTCGGTGCCGGCCGGGTCGATGGCGACGGGCTGCTGTCCCATGGGGTGGCTCCTGCCTGATCGGGGGTGAGGGGGGTGAAGCGGGCCGGGAGCGCGGCCAGCGCACGGTGGAAGGCGCCGACTCGCCACTCCAATTGGTCGAAGGGGACGGTGAGTTCGATGTCGGAGAGCCAGGCGGTGAGCCGTTCGATGGCGGTGGTCGCGATGAGCAGCGCGGTGGTGCGTACGGGGCAGGCGTGCGGCCCCGCGGCCCAGGACAGGTGCGCGCCGCCGCCCGCGCCGGGCTGCTCCAGCGGAACGGTGCCGAACTGCGCGTTGGCCGCGGCGTACGAGACCATCGTGAGCTGGCCCGCGCGGATCCAGGTGCCGTGGAAGAAGACGTCCCGGCGGGGGAAGTGCGCGGAGTAGTTGCCGAGCGGCGGGTCGTTCCACAGCACGTCGTTGATGGCGTCGCGGGCGGTGAGTGCGCCGCCGGACAGGGTGCTGTAGTAACGGTCGTCGGAGAGCATGCGGGCGAGCGCGTTGCCGATGAGGTTGGTCGTCGGCTCGTGCCCGGCGCCCATGGTGAGGACGATCTGGTGGATCAGTTCCTCGTCGGTGAGCCCGGCGGGGTGGTCCATGAACCAGGAGGTGAGGTCGGGGCCGCGGCGCTCCTTCTTGGTGGCGACCAGCTCCATGATGTACCGCTCGTACTCCGCGTTGGCCCGCGCGGCCTCTTCGGGGTTGCGGCCCTCCAGCATCCCGGCGAGGGCGGAGATCAGCCGGTCGCTGTAGGAGTCGGGGAGCCCGAAGACCCGATTGAAGATCATCAGCGGCAGCACGCGCGCGTACTGGGTGATCAGGTCGGCCCGGCCCTCGGCGCCGAACCGGCTGATCAGCGTGTCGGCCGCACCATGCACGTATCCGCGCAGCTCGTACGGCTCCAGCAGGGCGAAGCTGTCGGTGATCACCTTGCGGTAGCGGTCGTGCGCCTCGCCGTCGCTGAAGAACACGTTGGGCCGCCAGGTGAGCATCGGCATGACCTGCGAGTCCGGGCGCACGGTCGGCATCCAGGGACGGGAGTCCTTGGACCAGGTGGCGTCGTCGTGCAGCAGTTCCAGCGCGGCGCGGTAGTCGGTGACCAGCATCGCGGGGACGCCCGGCGCGATCTCGACCTGTGCGACCGGCCCCTGCCGCCGCAGTTGGGCGTAGATGCCGTGCGGATCGGCCGCGAAGTCGGGTCCGTACAGGCGCACGGCGTCCTGCGCCGTGGCATAGGGCGCGGAGTGCGGGGACGCCGGAGGGGCCGGTTCGGCGGCCGGACGTGCGTGGGCGGGGCAGCCCGGGGGCGGCGTGGCCCCGGGCGGGTGGGGGGAGGTCACGGGTTCTCCATGGGCGTGTGGTCCAGGACGTGCCGGACGAGGGCGATCAGCGCGTCGAGCGACTGGTCGCGGTCGCGGGCGTCGCACAGCACCAGCGGGGTGTCCTCGTGCAGGTCGAGGTGGTCGCGCAGGGTCTCGACGGAGTGGTCGGGGGCGTCGGGGAAGGTGTTGACCGCCACCGCGTAGCGCAGCCCGGCCTCCTCGATCATGTCCATGACCTCGAAGGAGTCGGCCAGGCGGCGGGTGTCGGCCAGTACCAGCGCGCCGACCGCGCCGCGCGCGATGTCCTGCCACAGCGGCCGGAACCGCTTCTGGCCCGGCGTGCCGAAGAGGTACAGGACGAGGTCGCCCGCGAGCGTGATCCGCCCGAAGTCGATGGCGACGGTGGTCGTGGTCTTCTCGCGGACCCCGGCGAGGTCGTCGACGAACGCGCCGGTCTGCGTCATCACCTCTTCGGTGTGCAGCGGCGGGGTCTCCGACAGGGCCCGGATGAACGTGGTCTTGCCGACCCCGAAGGGCCCCGCGACCAGCAGCTTCACCAGGGTCTGGTCGGTACCGGACAGGTACATGGCGCCCTGCCCCGAGCCGTCGGCCGCGCTGTCGGCGCCGCCCGCCGCGCCGGGGCCCGAGAGCGCTGCGCTAGGACTTGAGAGTGCGGAGTCCATCGAGGACCCTCTCCAGAATCTGCCGGTCGATCTGCTCGGCTTCGGGGATGGGGGAACGGGCGTGCAGGTGTCCGGCGTCGACGAGGTCGGCCACCAGTACCTTCACGACACTGACCGGCAGTCGCAGGTGGGACGCGGTCTCGGCGACGGTCAGCGCGCCCGGCCGCAGCAGCGTGAGGAGGCGGAGCGCCTCGGGACGCAGCCCGGCGGGCGCGGTGACGGTCGCGCCGTACAGCACGGTGAGCCGGTCCAGGGTGTTGCGGCTGGGGCGGGCGCGGCCGCCGGTCGCCAGATAGGCCGGTACGAGACGCCGGTTGCTCTGGCGGGGCGTCATGCGGGCGAACCCGCGTCCCGCGGCGGCGAGCTCATCGCCTTCGCGCCCAGCGTGGCGACCTGGACCTGCATCTGGTGCGAGACCACGCCCATGTTGACCTCGGGGCCTGCGAAGACCGCGAGGCAGGTGTTCTCGCCGGCCGGGATGGCGATCACCCAGCCCTCCTCCGACTCCACGACGGTCTGCCGCAGCCGGGCGTCGTCCTGGCCGGTGAACGCGGCGGTCACGGCGCGGCCCGCGCCCTGCAGCGCCGACATCATGGCGGCCACGCCCTCGGCGGCCTCGCGGGCGAGGCCGGGGGAGGAGCCTTCGATGAAGCCGTCACCGGAGATGACGGCCGCGTGCAGGACGTGCGGCAGCTCCAGCAACGGTGCCAGCACCCAGGACTGGTCCTGTGTGACGCGGCGGCGGACGGGGGTGCTCATGCTCGGTCGTTCCCTTCGGAGCGCGGAATTCGGTACTCGGCTTCGGCCCGCCCGGAGAGGGTGCCGCTCTGCAGGGCGGCCCAGCGGGTGGCGGACTCCTGCGGGCTGCGCTCGGCGACGGGTTCTGTACGGGGGAGGGGGCGCTCGGGCTCACCGGCGGGCCGGCGCCTGCGGCGGCGCGGCAGCTCGGTGTCGACCCCGGCCTCCGGCGCGTACGCGGCATCGGCCTCCGGCGCCTGCGCGGTCCCGGCCTCCGGCGTACGGACCGGCTCGGCCTCGGGCGCGCGAGCGGGCATGTGCTCCGGCGCAGGCGCAGGCGCAGGCGCGGAGCCGGCCGCGGGCGCGGCCGACGCCCCCGCCTGCGCCCCCACCTGCGCCCCCGCCACGGGCTCCGTCAGCGGCATGGCCTGCGGCATACCCTGCGACATGGCCTGCGGTACCCCCAGCGGCGTCGAGTGCGCGTGCATCATCTGCGGCGGCAGCGGGGCCATGGCCGACATCGGCTGGGCCGTCTCGTCCATCAGCGTAAGCAGCGGGTCGCCCGGGATGTACACGACGGCCCGGACGCCGCCGTACGGCGAGGACTCGACGTGCACCGTGAAGCCGTACTGGCGCACCAGCTGCCCGACGGCGGCGAATCCGGACCGCGGCGGGTCGCCCAGCTCCGTGATCAGCACCTGCTCCCCGCCGCCCAGCAGCCGCGTCGCACGCGCGATCTCGTCGGCGTGCATGCCGATGCCGTAGTCGTCGACGATGACGGACGCGCCGCGGTTGCCCTGCTGGAGCGTGACGGCGACGGGCAGTTCGTGGTGGGAGTGGTGCAGCGCGTTGGCCAGCAGTTCGGTGAGCGCGATGGCGACCGGCTCGACGGCGCGCGCGACCACGCCCACCGGGTCCCGCAGCAGGTTGCTGACCTGGATGCGCTCGTACCCGCGCAGCCGCGACATCGCGCCGACCACGAGGTCGGCGAGGTGCGAGTCGTCGCGGGTCAGCCCCGGCCAGGCGCCGCAGACCACGCCGGTGGTCTGCACCCGGCGCAGCGCCTGCTCGTTGAGGAAGTCGGCCTGCAGCAGGTCCTGGGCCACGGCCTGGTCGTCGTACCGGTGCTGCATCTCCTGCAGCAGCGTCTGCAGCCGGTACAGCAGCGCCTGGATGGTAGTCGTGGCGCCGCGCATCGCGGCCTGCGCGGCCTCGTCGACCCGGGCCCGTTCCTTGGCGACCGCCTGCGCGAGCTGGTCCATGGCCGAGGTCAGCGACCGGTCCACGTCGGTTCCCGTGAAGCGCGGGTCGCGCAGGCCGCGGACGGCGACGTGCGGGTGGGCCAGCGAGGTGGCGAGCTCGGGGAGCCGGGCCTCGGCGAGGTGGCGGAGTTCGTCCTCCGTGGCGCGCAGCTGGGCGGCGAGCTCGGCGTGGCCGCGCTCGGCGGCGGAGGTGCGGGCCTCGGCCGTGGCCAGGTGCCGGCGCAGGGCCTGGCTGCCCTGCCGGGTGCGGACCAGGAAGAAGATCATCACCACCGCGGCGGCCGTTCCCGCGCTCAGGCACCACAACAGTGTCGCCGGTATGGAAGTCATCGAGGTCCTCGTGTGGGGGGTGGCTTGGCGACGGCGAACGAACACGTGATCGCCGCCGCGATGTTACCCACGAAGTGACCTTTCGCACGGCTAAGTGGGAAAGCGGCATTCCGTGTGGACAAGATCACTCCGATTTACCGGCGGTCACGTCGGATACACCCGGAATGTCCTGCCCCAGTTGTGAACTGCCCTTACTCAGCCGCGAGTTGGTCCGCCGGGCGCGTGTATCGCTCCCGCAGCGCGCCCTTCAGTACCTTGCCCAGCGGGCCGCCGCGCGGCAGCTCGGCCGCGATCTCCAGCTGCTCCGGCAGCTTCTGCGTCATCAGCCCGGCCTGCCGCAGATGACCCGTCAACTCCCGCAGCGTGAGCGTCTGTTCACCGCTGTCCGCGAGCGTGACCACCGCGCACACCCGCTCCCCGCGCTCCCGGTCCGGCAGCCCGATGACCGCCGCCTCCGCCACGGCCGGGTGCTCTCGCACCAGGTCTTCGACCTCCTGGGCCGAGATGTTCTCGCCCTTGCGGATGATGATGTCCTTCAGCCGCCCGGTCAGTACGAGATGGCCGTCCGCGCGCAGGAACCCCAGGTCGCCGGTGTGGAACCAGCCGTCCGCGTCGAACGAGGCGGCCGTCAGCTCCGGGTCCGTGTACCCCTGGCAGACCATCGGCCCCTTGAGCGTCACCTCGCCCGGCTCCCCGGTCGGCAGCGCCCGCCCGTCCGGCCCGGCGATCCGCACCTCGGCGCCGGCCACCGGCCGCCCCACCGTCCGCGACAGCTGCTCGTCGCTGTCGTACGGGGTGCCCATCGCGATCATCGGGCACTCGGTCATGCCGTACCCGTGGAGCAGGGCGCACCCCAGCTCGCGCCCCGCTTCGAAGTACAGCTCGGGCGGCAGTGGCGCGCCGCCGCCGGACAGCAGCCGCAGGGCGGGGATCAGCTTCCCGCCGCTTGCCCGCCGCCGCGACTCCTCCAGGAACGCCTGGTAGAAGGCGGTGCTGCCGCCCGCCATGGTGACGCCGAGCCGCGCGTACGTGTCCGCGGCCGAGCCCGGCGCGAACGTCTCCAGCACCACCGCGGGAAAGCCGCTCACCAGCATCGCGATGACGTAGTCGGGCCCGGCGATGTGCGCGTACGGGAAGGCGATCGACCCGATGTCCGCCGCAGACATCTCCAGCGCGGTCGCCAGGCCCACGCCGCCCGCGATCAGCGAGGCGTCCGTGTGCCGCACGCCCTTCGGGGCGGCCGTGGTCCCGGAGGTGTAGTAGATCCACGAAGTACGCTCAGGCGCGCGCCCCCGCTCGCGCCCGCCGTCCCGCTCCCGTGCGTGCCCCGGCGTGAACTCCGGCAGCGTGCCCGGGTCGCCGTCCGGGAGCCCCGCCTCGCCGCCCACGGTGACCACCCGCGTCCCGTCCGGCGCCACCTTGCGGGCCATCGCCGTGAAGTCGACGTCCCGCCACACCCCCGGTACCAGTACGAACTCCGCCTCCGAAGCGGCGAGTACGTACCCGACCTCGCGCTCCCGGTGCAGATGGACGACCGGTATCTGCACGGCGCCCAGCCGGGCCAGCGCGAGCGAGGCGAGCACCGTGTCGACGCGGGTCGGCAGCTGCCACGCGACCCGCGTCCCGGCCCCGATGCCCAGCTCCCGGAAGCCGGCCGCCGCGCGCAGCGCCCGCTCCCGCGCCTCCCCGAAGGTGACGGTCCGCCCGTCCGGCTCGTAGAACATCGGCGCGTCCGCCGACGCGGCGGCCCGGTACTCGACCAGCTCCCAGAGCGTACGTATCCGACCGGACTCATACACGGCGCGCCTCCCGGCAATGGGCGGGACGGGATGGAACGGAACGGGGTGTGGCGCGACTGTAGCACCGTAACTGACGGAGCGTCAGCTGCCCGGAGTGATCCGATCCCGCCCCCGAAAACGCCGCAGGGACCGGCTTCGACGGCATCCCCTCCTTGCCGTCGAGGCCGGCCCCTGCGATCCCCCGGGTGGTGGCTCAGCGGGCCGTGCGCGTGCTCAGGGCTCAGTGCTCCAGCTTCGGCTCGGCGATGGGCCGGTGGCTGTCCTGGGGCGCGATCGTGCCGTCGCCCGGAACCGGACGCTGGCCGTCCTGCGCCAGGACCTCGTCGCCGATGACGGGCCGGTGGCTGTCCATGGCGACGATCTCGTCACCGATGATCGGCCGGTGGCTGTCGAGCGGCTTGATGATGTCCTTGTCGTCGGTCTGCGGAGCCTTCTTCTCGGTGCTCACAGTGATCAACTCCTGTGTATGGGCGCTTGCGGTCCACCGCCCGGCGACTCCCCCGTGGGTCGCCGGACGGGTGAACCAGGGCCGAACACCATTCGGTGGGGCCGCGTCACCGAGCCGCTTGCCCCCCGAGGCGGCGGTTCGGTACGCAGAAGAGTGACGCGCCGCGATGAACGATCGATAAACGGCGACGATTACCTGGCCGACCTGCGGCGACGGCGGCCGGCTTCAGGCGACGGCGGCCGGCGTCAGGAGCTGCTGCACCTGGGCGCTCTCCGCCGCTCCGAGACGCTCGTAGCTGGACAGCGCCTCCTGCCAGCACACCCGGGCCCGCCCGGTGTGCCCGACCTGGCTCAGCGCACGCCCCAGCGTGGTCAGCGCGTTGGCGCGCCAGAGCTCGCCGCCGACGCCGCGCAGCGCGGTCAGCGCCTGCTCGGCGTGGTTGGCGGCGCGCGCGGGCCGCTGCCCCGCGAGATCGACCTCGGCCAGCCGGAAGTACGTCATGCCCTCCCAGAACGGCTGCCGGCTGTCCTGGAAGATGGTGAGCGCGGCGTTCAGCTGCTGCGCCGCGTCCTCCAGGCGCCCGGCCGCGGTGAAGGCGAGCGCCAGCGCGTACATCCCGTTGGCCAGCCGCCGGGTGGCACCGATGCTGCGGTAGATCGCGACGCCTTCCTCGGCCAGCCCGATGGCGCTGTCCACGCGGCCGGTGTCCAGGTGGACCCGCGAGAGGTTGCACAGCGCGCTGGCCTCGGACTGCTGGTTGCGGTCGTCGCGGAAGGCGACCAGCGCCTGGCTGAGGTACGCCTCGGCGTCCGCGTGCCGCCCCTGGGCGCCCGCGATGATGCCGCGGTCGTTGGGCGCGTAGGACGAGGAGATCGGGTCGTCCGTCGCGAGGCCGAGGAGCATCGCCGACCTGGCGTGCTCGTCGGCGTCGTCCAGCCGCCCGGCCAGGGTGCGGATGTAGGCGAGCGAGGTGTGGATACGGGCCTCGGCGTGCTGGTCGCCGAGGGCGCGGGCGGCGGCGAGCACCGTCGTGTTGGCCTGGTCGTGCTGGCGCGCGTCGGCGCCGGACTCGGCCAGGTCCTTGGTGAGCAGGAGCAGGTCGGCGGCGCGGCGCACGGTGTCGGCGCCGGTGGACTGCTGGGCGCAGGCCAGCAGGCAGCCCGCCTCGCTGAACAGCCACTCCAGTGCCACCGACCGGTCCTCGAACGCCAGGCCCGGATAGCGCGTGCTCTCCATGTGGTCGACCAGCCGGTCGCCCGGGCGCTCCAGGGCGTACATGCGGGCCGCCGAGGACAGGTAGAAGTCCAGCAGGCGGGAGAGGGCGGCGGCGCGCTCGGAGGGCGGGTGCTCGTCGCGCTCGGCGCAGGCACGCACGTAGAGCCGGACCAGGTCGTGGAAGCGGTAGCGGCCGGGGGCCGCCGATTCGAGGAGCGAGGCGTCGACCAGGGACTCGATCAGCTCTTCGGCGGCGTCGACGTCCATGTCCAGCAGCGCGGCGGCCGCGGCGAGCGAGATGTCGGGCCCGTCGGCCAGCCCCAGCAGCCGGAACGCGCGGGCCTGGAGCGGCTCCAGCTGCCCGTACCCCAGCTCGAAGGTGGCCTTCACGGCCAGGTCGCCGGCGCGCAGCTCGTCCAGCCTGCGGCGCTCGTCGGCGAGCTTCCGGGCCAGTACGGACACGGTCCACGTGCGGCGCGAGGCGAGGCGGGACGCGGCGATGCGGATGGCCAGCGGCAGGAAGCCGCAGGCGCCGACGACGTCCATGGCGGCCTTGCGCTCGGCGCCGACCCGCTCCTCGCCGACGATGCGCGTGAAGAGGGTGAGGGCTTCCTCGGGGCTCATCACGTCGAGGTCGATGAGGTGCGCGCCGGCCAGGTCGATCATGCGGGCGCGGCTGGTGATCAGCGCGGCGCAGCCCTCCGTACCGGGCAGCAGCGGCCGTACCTGCGCGGCGTCCCGCGCGTTGTCCAGCAGCGCCAGCACCCGGCGCCCGGCGAGCGTGGAGCGGTACAGCGCGGCCCGCTCGTCCGTGCCGTCGGGGATGGAGGAGTCCGGCGTGCCCAGCGCGCGGAGGAAGGCGCCGAGCACGGCCTCCGGCTCGGCCGGGGTGTGGCCCGCGCCCTGGAGGTCGACGTAGAGCTGGCCGTCGGGGAAGTGCTCGCGTGCCGCGTGCGCCACATGGACGGCCAGCGTGGTCTTGCCGACGCCGCCGATGCCGGTGAGCGCGGAGACCGCCATGACGCTGCCCTCCGCCGTGGCGAGCTGCTCGCCGAGGTCCGCGACGAACGCGGCGCGCCCGGTGAAGTCCGCGACGGTGGCCGGGAGCTGCTGGGGGCGCAGGACGGCGGGGCCCGCGCCGGCGTGCTCCTCCTCCGGCGGCGGACTCGGGGCCTCCAGGCCGGCGTCGGCCCGCAGGATGCGCTGGTGCAGGTCGGCGAGCGAGGCGCACGGGTCGACGCCCAGCTCGGCGGCGAGCAGACGGCGGGTATCGGCATAGACGGCCAGCGCCTCGGCCTGCCGTCCAGAGCGGTACAGCGCGAGCATGAGGAGCTCGCGGAGCCGTTCGCGCAACGGGTGGGCGGCCGTGAGGGCGGTCAGCTCGGAGACCGCCTCGGCGTGGTGGCCGAGGTCCAGGTCGAGGTCGAGGCGGGTCTCGGTGAGGGAGAGCCGCCATTCCTCCAGGCGGGTGCGCTGGTTCTCCGCGTACGGTCCCGGAACGTTCGCCAGCGGTTCGCCGTTCCACACGGCGAGGGCGGAGTCCAGCATGCCGCGGGCGCGGCAGCGGTCGCCGCTCGCGCGGGCCTTCTCGGCCTCGGCCGCGAGTGCCTCGGCGCGGTCCAGGTCGAGGTCGAGCGCGTCCGGCCGCTCGGACCGCAGGGCGTAGCCGCCGGACTCGCTGACCAGCGCGTCCGCGTCGTCGCCGAGCGCCTTGCGCAGCCGGGAGGCGTAGGTCCGCAGGGCCGCGAGCGCGGCGTGCGGGGGCTCGTCGCCCCAGATGGCGTCGACCAGTTCGGCGGCGGTGGCGGTGCGGCCGCCGCGCAGCAGCAGGGCGGCGAGCAGGGCACGCTGCTGCGGGGTGCCGGCCGCGAGCGGCGTGCCGCCCCGCCAGGCCCGTACGGGACCGAGCACGGTGAAGCGGAGCTGCTGCTGCCCCTGCCCCGGACTCTCGTCCATGGTGTCCCCCTGCCTGTGCAACTCATTCGCACCGGCCAGTCTGCCTTGTCGGCGGCCCCTGCGTCAGTAGGGGCCAGGTCTGTGCACAATCCCTCCTCTTGTGATCCGGCGGCCCGGACGGCGGCGCCGGAGGATAATCGTCCGCTTCCGCGTTGCTGACGGGTCGTCAGATCAGCGCTACCGTAAGGCGCATGGCGATGGACACGGAGACCGCGCAGCCGCCGGAGGCACCGGGCACGGCGGAGACCTTCCCCAGGATCATCTCGGTGGACGACCACACGGTGGAGCCGCCGCACGTCTGGCGGGACCGGCTGCCCGCGAAGTACCACGACACCGGGCCGCGCATCGTGCGCGCGCCCCTGAAGGAGATGACCTTCGTGGGCGGGAAGTTCGCCCCGAAGATGGGCGCACCGGGCGAGGACGGCCCGCTCGCCGACTGGTGGATCTACGAGGACCTGCACCGCCCGCTGACCCGCCTGGACACCGCGGTCGGCTACCCGCGGGACGAGATCAGGCTGGAGGGGATCACGTACGAACAGATGCGCCCCGGTTCGTACCGCGTCCCGGAGCGGCTGGCGGACATGGACCTCAACCACGTCCAGTCGGCCCTGTGCTTCCCCACCTTCCCGCGCTTCTGCGGCCAGACGTTCACCGAGGCCAAGGACCGCGAACTGGGGCTGCTCGGGGTGCGTGCGTACAACGACTGGATGGTGGAGGAGTGGTGCGGCCCCGAGGCGCGCGGCCGTCTCATACCGCTCACCCTCGTCCCCCTGTGGGACGCGGAGCTCGCCGCCCAGGAAGTGCGGCGCAACGCTGCCCGCGGCGTCCGCGCGGTCTGCTTCAGCGAGATCCCGCCGCACCTCGGACTGCCCAGCGTCCACACCGATTACTGGGACCCCTTCCTGCGGGCCTGCGACGAGACCGGCACGGTCATCGCCATGCACATCGGCTCGTCCTCGAAGATGCCGTCCACCTCGGCGGACGCGCCGCCCGCCGTCGGCTCCACGATCACCTTCGCCAACTGCTGCTTCTCGATGACCGACTGGCTCATGAGCGGCAAGTTCGACCGCTTCCCGAACCTGCGGATCATGTACGCGGAGGGCCAGATCGGCTGGATCCCGTACATCCTGGAGCGCGCCGACGTGGTCTGGGAGGAGAACCGCGCCTGGGGCGGCGTCGCCGACAAGGTCCACCGCCCGCCCTCCGAACTCTTCGCCGAGCACGTCTACGGCTGCTTCTTCGACGACGCGTTCGGCCTGAAGAACCTCGACGCCATCGGGGTGGGCAACGTCCTGTACGAGACGGACTACCCGCACTCCGACTCCACCTGGCCGAAGTCCAGGGAGGTCGGCGAGGCGCAGATGGGGCACCTGGCTCCGGACGTGATCGACCGGATCGTCCGCGGCAACGCCATCGAGCTGCTGGGCCTGACGGCGGACGGCCTGTGGGCCGGGGCGGGCGCCTGATGGTGTGGGCGCCGGAGGCGGGCCGGCTCGTGTACGGCATGCAGCTGCCCGTCCAGTCCCAGAGCACGCTGTACGCCGAGCCCTGGGAGGCGGGGGCCGGGCCGCGCGACCTGGTGGAGATCGCCATGGCTGCCGACCGGCACGGCTTCGCGTATGTGGCCTGCTGCGAGCACGTCGCGATCCCGCGCCGGCTGGCCGGGGCGATGAGCACGGTCTGGTACGACCCGGTGGCCACGCTCGCGCACCTCGCGGCCGTGACCGAGCACGTACGGCTGCTGAGCCATGTCGCCGTGGTCGGGCTGCGGCACCCGCTGCTCACGGCGAAGCAGTACGCCACCTTGGACCGGCTCTCCGGCGGGCGGCTGATCCTCGGCGTGGGGGCCGGGCACGTACAGGAGGAGTTCGAGGCGCTGGGGGTGGACTTCGAGGGGCGGGGAGCCGTACTGGACGAGACGGTGGACGCTCTGAAAACGGCCCTCGGACCCGAGGAGTTCCCGGTGTTCGCGGGGGAACGGTTCTCCTTCGAGGGGCTGGGCCAGGCCCCGCGGCCCGTACAGACGCCCCGCCCGCCGCTGTGGGTCGGCGGTTCCTCGCCCGCCGCCGTGCGCCGGGCCGCCGAGCGCGGCGACGGCTGGCTCCCGCAGGGCGACCGCAGGGACCGGCTGCCCGGGCAGATCGCCAAGCTGCGGGCGCTGCGCGAGAAGGCGGGCGTGCGCGAGCCGCTGGTGATCGGGGCGATCGTCGAGCCGCTGTACGTGGGCGAGCCCGGCTGGGACACCGGCAAGTGGACGCTCACCGGTTCCCCCGACCGCATCGCCGACTCGCTGCGGGAGTACGCGGCCATCGGCGTACACCAGATCCAGGTGCGCTTCCGCAGCCGCAGCCGCGCGGAGCTCACGGACCAGATGGCGGCGTTCGGGGCGGACGTCGCCCCACTGCTCACCGGTTGACCCGGCCGAGGCGTACCGAGGAGTGCAGGCATGGGCAAGCTCGACGGGCGGGTCGTCGTGATCACCGGGGCGGCGCGCGGACAGGGCGAACAGGAGGCGCGGCTGTTCGCGGCCGAGGGCGCCCGGGTCGTCCTCGGGGACGTACTGGACGAGCAGGGGCGGGCGCTGGCCGACGAGCTGGGCCGGGACGCCGCGCGGTACGTGCACCTGGACGTGACCCGGGAGGAGGACTGGACGGCCGCCGTGGCCGCCGCCAAGGACGCCTTCGGCGGGATCGACGGGCTGGTCAACAACGCCGGCATCCTCCGCTTCAACGCACTGGTCTCGACGCCGCTGGCCGAATTCCAGCAGGTGATCCAGGTCAATCAGGTCGGCTGCTTCCTGGGCATACGGACCGTCGCGCCGGAGATCGCGGCGGCCGGCGGCGGCACGATCGTCAACACCGCCTCGTACACCGGACTCACCGGCATGGCGCTCGTCGGCGCCTACGCCGCGAGCAAGCACGCCGTCCTCGGGCTGACCCGGGTCGCCGCGCTGGAGCTTGCGCCCCGGAACATCCGGGTGAACGCCGTGTGCCCGGGCGCCGTGGACACTCCCATGACCAACCCGGCCGCGCTCGACCCGGCCGCCGACCCGGTCGCCTCCCAGCAGGCGGTGGACGCGCTCTACCGGAAGCTCGTGCCCCTGGGCCGCGCCGGCCGGCCCGAGGAGGTCGCGGCCCTGGCGCTCTTCCTGTCCTGCGCCGACTCCTCGTACATCACCGGCCAGCCGTTCGTCGTCGACGGCGGCTGGCTGGCGGGCGTGAGCCTCTTCTGACGCGCTGACTGACGGTCAGTCAGGTATTGACCCGGCCGGGCGCCGGTGGAACAGTCGACCCATCGAATCTGACAGTACGTCAGAAAACGTGCGTCAGAAACTCAGGGAGGGCAGACCCCTTGGAATTCGGGCTCTTTGTACAGGGATACGTCCCGGCGGCGCGCGCCAAGGCCGACCCCGAGGCGGAGCACAAGGCGCTGATCGAGGAGACCGAGTACGTCATCCAGGCGGACCGCTCCGGCTTCAAGTACGCCTGGGCCTCCGAACACCACTTCCTGGAGGAGTACTCCCACCTCTCCGCCAACGACGTCTTCCTCGGCTACCTCGCGCACGCCACCGAGCGCATCCACCTCGGCTCCGGCATCTTCAACCCGCTCGCCCCGGTCAACCACCCCGTCAAGGTCGCCGAGAAGGTCGCCATGCTCGACCACCTCTCCGGGGGCCGCTTCGAGTTCGGCTCCGGGCGCGGCGCGGGCAGCCACGAGATCCTGGGCTTCATGCCGGGCGTCACCGACATGAACCACACCAAGGAGCTCTGGGAAGAGACCATCGCGGAGTTCCCCAAGATGTGGCTCCAGGACGAGTACGTGGGCTTCAAGGGCAAGCACTGGGAACTGCCGCCCCGCAAGGTCCTGCCCAAGCCGTACGGCAAGGGCCACCCGCCCATGTGGTACGCGGCGGGCTCCCCCTCCTCGTACGCGATGGCCGCCAAGAAGGGCCTCGGCGTCCTCGGCTTCAGCGTGCAGAAGGTCGCCGACATGGAGTGGGTCCTGGAGTCCTACAAGTCGGCGATCAAGGACGCCGAGCCGGTCGGCGCGTTCGTCAACGACAACGTGATGGTGACGTCGACGGCGATCTGCGCCGAGACGCACCAGAAAGCCGTCGAGATCGCGCTGGGCGGCGGCCTCAACTACCTCCAGTCCCTGCTCTTCCGCTACCACGACACCTTCCCGCGGCCCGAGGGCATACCGGAGTGGCCCGAACTCCTCCCCGAGTACACCGAGGAGCTCATCGAGCTGCTGATCGCCGAGGAGCTGATGATCTGCGGCGACCCGGACGAGGTGCTGCGGCAGTGCAAGCGCTGGGAGCAGGCGGGCGCCGACCAGCTGTCGTTCGGGCTGCCCATCGGGATCTCGCCCGAGGACACGAAGAACACGATCAAGCTGATCGGCGGGCACGTGATCCCGAAGATCGACACGGACCCCGTGCACCGCACCACGCGCTTCCGCCGGGCGGCCGGCTGACGAGCCCGTCCCTGAACGCCCGTCTCTGAAAGCCCGTCTCTGAAAGGAGGACCGGCACCATGCTCGACCACCTGATCAAGGGCGCGACCGTCGTGGACGGCACGGGCGCGCCCTCGTACGCCGCGGACGTCGGCATCCGGGACGGCCGGATCGCCGTACTCGCCGAACCGGGCGCGGTCGCCGAACCGGCCCGTACGACCGAGGACGCCGAAGGCCTCGTCCTCGCCCCCGGTTTCATCGACCCGCACACGCACTACGACGCGCAGCTCTTCTGGGACCCCTACGCCACCCCGTCCATGCACCACGGCGTCACGACGGTCGTCGGCGGCAACTGCGGCTTCACCCTCGCGCCCCTGCACCCCGGCCGGCCCGAGGACGCCGACTACACCCGGCGGATGATGAGCAGGGTCGAGGGCATGTCGCTGGTCGCGCTGGAGGAGGGCGCGCCCTGGGACTGGCACACCTTCGGGGAGTACCTCGACGCCCTGGACGGCCGGACCGCCGTCAACGCCGGCTTCATGGTCGGCCACTGCGCGCTGCGCCGCCACGTCATGGGCGCCGATGCGATCGGCGGGCAGCCCACCCCCGAACAGCTCCAGGAGATGCTGCGGCTCTTCCACGAGGCGATGGAGGCGGGCGCCTGGGGCCTGTCGACCACCCAGTCCTCCTCGCACTCCGACGGCGACGGCGCGCCCGTCGCCTCCCGGCACGCAGGCCCCGACGAACTGCTCGCCCTCTCCCGCGCGGTCGCCGACCACGAAGGCACCCAGCTGGAGGCCATCGTCGCCGGCTGCCTCGACCAGTTCTCGGACGCCGAGATCGACCTCTTCGTGGCCATGTCCGCGGCGGCGGGGCGGCCGCTGAACTGGAACGTCCTCACCATCGACGCCGCCGTACCGGAACGGGTGCCGCGCCAGCTCCTCGCCAGTGAACGGGCGCGCAAGGAAGGCGGCCGGATCGTCGCCCTCACCATGCCCATCCTCACCCCCATGAACATGTCCCTGGGCACCTTCTGCGCCCTCAACCTCATCCCCGGCTGGGGCGAGATCCTGGGACTCCCGCTGGACGAACGGATCGCCGAGCTGCGCGACCCGGCCGTACGCGAGCAGATGCTGCGCCGCGCGCAGAGCAAGGAGGCAGGGGTCTTCCGGCGGCTGGCGGACTTCGGGCGGTACGTCATCGGCGACACCTACTCGGCGGAGAACGAGGGCCTCACCGGGCGAGTGGTGCGGGACATCGCCGCCGAACGCGGCCAGGACCCCTTCACTTGCCTCGTCGAGATCTGCGCCGCCGACGACCTCCGTACCGTCCTGTGGCCCATGCCCACCGACAACGACCCGGCCAGCTGGGAGCTGCGCCGCGAGACCTGGGAACACGAGGACGTCCTGCTCGGCGGCTCCGACGCGGGCGCCCACCTGGACCGGATGTGCGGCGCGCCGTACACCACCCGCTTCCTCGGCGACTGCCTGCGCGGCCGCCGGCTCGTCGGCCTGGAGCGGGCCGTGAAGATGCTCACCGACGACCAGGCGCGCCTCTTCGGGCTGCGCGACCGCGGCCGGATCGCCGAGGGGTACCACGCCGACCTGGTCCTCTTCGACCCCGAACGCATCGACGCGGGGCCCGCCACCCTCGTACACGACCTGCCCGGCGACAGCCCCCGGCTCGACTCCCGCGCACTGGGCGTGGTGAGCGTACGCGTCAACGGCGTGCAGACCCTCCGCGACGACGCGCTGACGGGCGCCGTGCCCGGCACGGTACTGCGCTCGGGACGGGACACGGAGACGGTGAGCACCCGGTGAACGGAGACGGTGAGCACTCGGTGACGGGCGGGGAGCGGCCGTTCAGCGGTGAGCATCCTGTGACGCGTGACGAGCGGCTGTTCATCGGGGGCCGGTGGGTGGCGCCCGAGCTCGGTCACTACGAGGTGATCGACCCGGCCACCGAGGAGGTCGTGGGGCTCGCCCCCGAGGCGAGCCGGGAACAGGTGTACGCGGCGGCCGCGGCGGCCCGCGAGGCGTTCGACGCCTGGTCGCGCACCGCCCCCGAAGAGCGCGCCCGCGTCCTGGCCCGCACCGCCGAGATCATCCGGGCGCACGCCGGGCCGTACGCCGAACTCGCCCGCGCCGAGTCCGGCGCCACCACCGCCACCGCACGCGGCATGCAGGTCGCGGTGGGCGCCGCGCGCTTCGAGCGGTACGCGCGCGGCGCCCTGGAGCCGGTCGAGGAGGCCCTGCCGCCGCAGATCAACGAGGCCGGGCCGATGGGGAAGGCCGGGGTGCTCGGCGCGCTCGCCGTCCGCCGGCCGGTCGGCGTCGTCACCTGCATCACCTCGTACAACAACCCCTGGGCCAACCCGGCGGGCAAGATCGCCCCCGCCCTCGCCATGGGCAACACCGTCGTCGTCAAGCCCGCGCCGCAGGACCCGCTGTCGGTCTTCCGGATGGCGGAGGCGCTCGCGGAGGCCGGAGCGCCGCCGGGCGTGGTGAACGTGGTGACCGGCTCGCGCCCCGAGGCGGGCGAGGCCGCGGTCGAGGCGCCGGACGTCGACATGGTCAGCTTCACCGGCAGTACGGCGGTCGGCCGGGCCATCGCGGAGGCGTGCGGCCGCGGCATGAAACGCCGGCTCATGGAGCTGGGCGGCAAGGGCGCCGCGCTGGTCTTCGACGACGCCGACCTGGCGGCGGCCGTCGCCGGCATCGGCACCACCTTCTCCTTCTACAGCGGCCAGATCTGCACCGCGCCCACCCGGGTGCTCGCCCAGCGTGGCGTGTACGAGCGACTGGTCGACGGGCTCGCGCGGTACGCCGGGGCCCTGAAGGTCGGCGACCCGCGCGCGAAGGACACGGTCGTCGGGCCGGTCATCTCGGCGGCCCACCGGGACCGCGTCGAGGCGTACGTCGCGCTCGGCCGCAAGGAAGGCGCCCGGCTGGTCACGGGCGGCGAGCGGCCGGCTCTCGACCGCGGCTGGTACGTCGCCCCCACCCTCTTCGCCGACTGCACCCCCGACATGCGCGTCGTCCGGGAGGAGATCTTCGGCCCGGTCGTCTCCGTCCTCCCCTTCGACGACGAGGAGGAAGGCATCGCGCTCGCCGACGACAGCGAGTACGGACTGATCGACTACGTCTGGTCCGGCGACGTGGCCCGCGCCTTCCGGGTCGCGCGCCGGCTGCGCGCGGGCGGCGTCGGCATCAACACCGTCGGCCGCAATATGGAGGCCCCCTTCGGCGGCTTCAAACAGAGTGGCGTGGGCCGCGACGTCGGCTCCTACGCCCTGCGCGCGTACGGCGAACTCCAGTCGCTCGTCTGGCCGGGATGACCCGTAAGCCGACTCGCCGAGTCCGAATAGCGGACACCCAAGGGAAAATTTTGAACCTCAACAAAACGGACATGGCTGCGGTTCTCGTAATGCGGAATTCAACAATTGGACCTTGCTGTTCCGTGGTACTGAGCTCCAAGTCCCATCGAATGAGAGGGAGGAAGATCAATCTCCCTCCATAAGCAAGGTTCAAGCCGCGGAGTCCGATCATCCGGATACGAATACAGCAGGGCTTAACGTCCTGTTCATGGTTCAGGTAGACCCCCGGCCCCCGGCCGGAGACACGGTGACGAGCGTCAATGGCGACGCATCGGGCGAAACCCGCAGCAAGGGCCTCAGCGGTAATTCCGTCGGCCTGCTCGGCAGCGCCGTCATCGGTGTGTCCACCGTCGGCCCCGTCTACTGCCTGACCTCGACCCTCGGCCCCACCGTGGGCGAGGTCGGCCTCCAGATGCCCGCCGTCTTCCTCGCGGGCTTCCTGCCGATGCTGCTGGTCGCCTTCGCGTACCGCGAGCTGAACAAGGCCGTACCGGACTGCGGTACCTCCTTCACCTGGACGGTGAAGGCGTTCGGGCCCCGCGTCGGCTGGATGTGCGGCTGGGGACTGGTGATCGCGACGATCATCGTGCTCTCGAACCTCGCCGGCGTCGCCACCTCCTTCTTCTACCTCCTCCTCGGACAGCTCACGGGCAGCGACTCCATCGCCGCGCTGGACGGCAACAAACCCGTCCACGTCCTGACCTGTCTGGCCTTCGTCGCCATCGCCACCGCGATCAGCTACCGCGGCGTGACCACCACCAAGGGCCTGCAGTACGCGCTGGTGGGTCTGCAACTCGCCGTGCTGGTCGTCTTCGTCGCGATGGCGATCGTGAAGGCCAAGGCCGGCGACTTCGCCGGCTCCATCGACTTCCACTGGTCCTGGATGAACCCCTTCGAGGTCAAGTCCTTCGGATCCTTCACCGCGGGGCTCTCCCTCTCGATCTTCATGTTCTGGGGCTGGGACACCTGCCTCACCGTGAACGAGGAGACCTCCGGCAGCGAGAAGACCCCGGGCCGCGCCGCGATGCTGGCCATGGTCGTGCTCATCGGCTCCTACCTGACCACCGCGGTGGCCGCGCAGATGTTCTCCGGCGTCGGCACCAAGGGCCTGGGCCTGGGCAACCCCGCCACCTCCGACAACGTCTTCGCGACCCTCGCCGGACCCGTCATGGGCTCGGCCCTCGGCGTGCTGCTCTTCGTCGCCGTACTCGCCTCGGCCGCCGCCTCGCTGCAGACCACGTTCATCCCGGTCGCCCGCACGGTCCTGGCGATGTCCACGTACGAGGCGCTGCCTGCCTCCTTCGCCCGCATCCACCCGCGCTTCCAGTCCCCGGGCCGGGCCACCATCGCGGCGGGCGTCGCCACCGGCGTCTTCTACGCCGTGATGACCTTCCTCAGCGAGAACGTCCTCGTCGACACGATCTACGCGCTCGGCCTCATGATCTGCTTCTACTACGCGATCACGGCCTTCGCCTGCGCCTGGTACTTCCGCGCCGACCTGCGCAACTCCGCCCGCGACCTGATCTTCAAGGGCATCTTCCCGGCGCTCGGCGGCCTGCTGCTGACCGGCGTCTTCGTGAAGACGCTCGTCGACATCTGGAACCCGGCCTACGGCACCGGCAGCTCCGTCTTCGGCATCGGCTCGGTCTTCGTCATCGGCGTCGGCCTCCTCGTCCTCGGCCTGATCCTCATGCTGGTCATGCAACGCCGCAGCCCGGCATTCTTCCGCGGCGAGATCCTCACGCGAAGCACCCCGGCCCTCATAGTCGAAGACTGACCCCGGGGAGCCCTTTCCCCTTCCCCTTCCCCTTCCCCTTCCCCTTCCCCCTTGCTCCTCCCCGGGGGCCCTCCCCCTCCCCCCCCCCGCCCCTCCACCCTCCGCCTGTCGAACGTCTCTCAGCCGTCCCTCAGCCGCTCCCCAGTCGCCTTTCAGTCACCCCTCAATCGCCCCTCAATCCCCCCCCAAGAACACCGGATTCGTCATCGCCGCCATCGGGCCCGGCCAGGCCTGTGTGGTGGCTGGGTGGCGGACCTCTGCGCGGATGTAGGCGGCGTTGTCCGGGGTGGTGCGCCAGGTGAGCGTGCCGGAGCCGGAGGGCGGCAGGGGGGCCGTGCGGCGTGTGCCCTGGTCCGTGACGAAGGAGACCGTGCAGCCGGGGGCGCCGGTGACCTCCAGGCGGGCGGTCACCGGGGATGTGCGGCCCACGCGGAGGCGTTCACCTATGCCGGCGTGCGCGCCGCTTTCGCCGGTGACGGAGAAGGTGAGGCCGACCCGCGCCGACTCGGCGATCCAGACGCGGCCCGCGCGTATGCCCGACAGGATCGCCTGGCGGGAGAGGTCCTCGGCGAGGACGACCGTCTGCGGCAGGCCCACGACGTCCGGGTCGCGGTGGGCGTCGCTGTGGCCGACGGCCGGGAGCCAGGCGCCGCGGCCCTGGGCGTGCGCGACCAGGGTGTTGTCCCACTCGGCGAGGGTGACCTCGTCATCGGGGGTGTACGGGCCGTTCCACACCTCCACCGCGTCGGCCTCGTTCAGCCCGAACTTCCAGTTGCAGCCGATGCATGTGGCGTGCGGGTGGGCCGGGATGACCAGGCCGCCGGCCCGGCGCGCCGCGCGGGCGTACTTCCCGAAGGCGTTGTCCCGGGCGCGGTACCGCCAGTCGAGGAAGACGCCCGGGTCGGTGCCCATCGCGACGACGTGGCCGTTGCGCGTGGTGATCTCCTCGCCGGTGAGGATGAGCAGGTCGTCGCCCCACAGGCCCTCCCACGCGCCGTGCGAGGAGGTGGTGTTGTGCTCGGTCGTGGTGAGGAAGTCCAGTCCCGCCGCGCGGGCGAGCGAGGCGATCTCGGCAGGAGTGCGCCTGCCGTCGGAGTGGATGCTGTGGAGGTGGTTGTCGCCTCTGTACCAGGCCCGTCCGCGGCCCTTGGCGCGCTGCGGTGGGTACACCGGCTTCGGGGTCTCTCCGGACGCGCCGTACCGCAAGGTGACCGTGATCTCGTACCGCAGGCCCTGGGGAGCGACCGTGTACGGGCCGAGGGCGATGTGCCAGGTGCCGGGCCGGACCGGGCCGGGGAGATAGCCGGGCGTCGCGGCGTCGGCGCGGAGGAAGAACTCCGAACGTGCGCCGCCCGACCAGCCGCGGAAGCCGGCGCCGCCCAGCTCCGTGCCGCGCTGGTCGAAGATGCCGATGTCGCAGGCGTTGCCGTTGGTCCCCTCGGGCACGGGCGGCTTGTCGTACGTGTACGAAACGGCGATCTCGCGGACGCCGGGCGGGACTTCCACGGGGACGTACACGAAGTCGGGGGCGCCGGTCGGGAGATGGCCGGAGACGGTCCGGCTCTCGTCCGCCGGTCCGCCCGACCCGCCCGGCCCGTCCGTGCGCCCCTCGGCGCCCGCGAAGCTCACGGGGCCGAGCGTAAGGGCTCCCGCCGCGCCCGCGACGGCGCCGAGTCTCAAGATGTCACGCCGGTCCATCGCCCCTCCTCCGCCAGTGTCTCCGGACGTTTTTCGCGTCATGTGAAAACTGTTGTACGCGTGTGTGACACGACGCGAAAGGCCTGTGGATAACTCGGCGACGGTGCGGCAACATGCGCCCACACGCCCTTGAACGGGACAGCCGACGCGGAGGGACGCCGCCATGCGGATCGCGACCACGATCTTCCTCACCGACGAGACGATCCGGCCGGTGCGGCTGGCCCGCGAGCTGGAACAGCGCGGGTTCGCCGGCCTGTACCTGCCCGAGCACACCCACATCCCGGCCTCCCGCGACACCCCGGCGCCGATGGGCGAGCCGCTGCCGCGCGAGTACGGCCGCACCCTCGACCCGTTCGTCGCGCTCGGCCAGGCCGCCGCCGTCACCGAACGGCTGGCGCTCGGCACGGGCATCACGCTGGTCGCCCAGCACGACCCGATCGGCCTCGCGAAGCAGGTCGCCACGCTGGACTTCCTCTCCGGCGGCCGGTTCACGCTGGGCGTCGGCTTCGGCTGGAACGTGGAGGAGGCCGCCGACCACGGGGTGGAGTGGTCGTCGCGGCGGGCGCTCGCCCGGGACCGCATCGCGCTGATGCGCGCGCTGTGGGCGGACGAACCGACCGCGTACGAGGGGCGCTTCGGATCCGTGCGGGCGAGCCAGGCGTACCCCAAGCCGGTGAAGGGCGCGCCGCGCATCTTGGTGGGCGGCGGAGCCGGGCCCACGCTGTTCGCGCACGCTGCGGAGTACGCGGACGGGTGGCTGCCGATCGGCGGGCGGGGGCTGACGGAGGCACTGCCGGAGCTGCGCCGGGTGTGGGCCGAGGCCGGGCGCGAGGGCGAGCCGGTCGTCGTCCCGTACGGCGTGCGGCCCTCGGCCGGGAAACTGGCGCACTTTCAGGAGCTGGGCATCGACGAGGTGGTGGTCCAACTGCCGGCGGCGGGGGAGGGCGAGGTACTGCGGGCGCTCGACGCGTACGCGGAGTACCTGTGAGCGGAGTACCTGTGAGGCGTGGGCGACGCAGGGGTGGCCCGATGTCTGCCCGGACGGTAGTCGGAGGGAACCTCCGTATGGCGTGATCATCCGCACACAAAACGGTCTCCGCGGCCCGTCGGCCGCCCTGGCACCCGCTCGTATCCTCGGAGGATGACTTCCAGCCCGCAGGGATCCGAGCAACCGCCCCAGGGACCCGAGCAGCCTCCGCAAGGAAACCGGCGCCCCGCGCCGACCGCGAACGCCATGCGCCGGGCGCTGAGGCGCGCGCGGGACGGCGTGGCGCTGGACGCGGCCGAGGCGGCCGTCCTCCTCCAGGCGCGCGGCGAGGACCTGGACGATCTGTGTGCCTCCGCCGCCCGGGTACGGGACGCGGGGCTCGACGCCGCGGGCCGCCCCGGCGTCATCACGTACTCCAAGAGCGTCTTCATCCCGCTCACCCGTCTGTGCCGCGACAAGTGCCACTACTGCACCTTCGTCACCGTGCCCGGCAAGCTGCGCCGCGAGGGGCACGGGATGTTCATGTCCCCGGACGAGGTCCTGGACATCGCCCGCCGCGGCGCCGAACTGGGCTGCAAGGAGGCCCTGATCACCCTCGGGGACAAGCCCGAGGACCGCTGGCCCGAGGCGCGCGAGTGGCTGGAGGCCGAGGGGTACGACGACACGCTCGCCTACGTACGTGCGATGGCGATCCGCATCCTGGAGGAGACCGGGCTGCTGCCGCACCTGAACCCGGGCGTCATGTCCTGGACGGACTTCCAGCGGCTCAAGCCGGTCGCGCCCTCGATGGGCATGATGCTGGAGACCACCGCCGAGCGCCTGTGGAGCGAGCCGGGCGGTCCGCACTACGGGTCGCCCGACAAGGAGCCCGCCGTACGGCTGCGCGTCCTGGAGGACGCCGGGCGCAGCTCTGTACCGTTCACCAGTGGGCTGCTCATCGGGATCGGTGAGAACTACGAGGAGCGCGCGGAGTCGCTGTTCGCGCTGCGCCGTGTCTCCCGGGCGTACCACGGCATCCAGGAGCTGATCATCCAGAACTTCCGCGCCAAGCCGGACACCGCGATGCGCGGCATGCCGGACGCGGAGCTGGACGACCTGGTCGCCACGGTCGCCGTCGCGCGGCACATCCTGGGCCCGTCCGCCTGCCTCCAGGCGCCGCCCAACCTGGTGGACGCGGAGTACGGGCGGCTCATCGGGGCCGGCATCGACGACTGGGGCGGCGTCTCGCCGCTCACCCCGGACCACGTCAACCCCGAGCGCCCCTGGCCTCAGATCGAGGAGCTGGCCGAGCGGTCCGCCGAGTGCGGCTTCCAGCTGAAGGAACGCCTCGCGGTCTACCCGGAGTTCGTGGTGCGCGGCGAGCCCTGGCTGGACCCGCGGCTGCTGCCGCACGTCCGGGCGCTCGCCGACCCGGAGACGGGCCTCGCGCGCGAGGACGCGGTGGTCGAGGGGCACCCCTGGCAGGAGCCGGACGAGGAGTTCTCGCTGCACGGCTCGGGCCGGACGGACCTGCACCGCACGATCGACACCGAGGGCCGCACCGGCGACCGCAGGAACGACTTCGACGAGGTGTACGGCGACTGGGAGGCGCTGCGCGAGGCGGCGGCCCCCGGGATGGTGCCCCAGCGCATCGACACCGACGTACGGGCCGCTCTGCGGCAGGCGGCCGACGATCCGACGAAGCTCACGGACGACGAGGCGCTGGCCCTGCTGCACGCCGACGGGCCCGCCCTGGACGCGCTCTGCGGCATCGCCGACGACCTCCGGAAGGCGACGGTCGGCGACGACGTCACGTACATCGTCACCCGCAACATCAACTTCACCAACGTCTGCTACACCGGCTGCCGGTTCTGCGCCTTCGCGCAGCGCCGTACGGACGCCGACGCGTACACCCTCTCGCTGGACCAGGTGGCCGACCGCGCGCAGCAGGCGTGGGAGGTGGGCGCCACCGAGGTGTGCATGCAGGGCGGCATCCACCCCGACCTGCCCGGCACCGCGTACTTCGACATCGCGCGGGCGGTGAAGGAGCGCGTCCCGGGGATGCACGTGCACGCGTACTCGCCCATGGAGGTCGTCAACGGCGCGACGCGTACGGGGATGTCGATCCGCGAGTGGCTGACGGCCGCCAAGGAGGCGGGCCTGGACACCATTCCCGGTACGGCCGCCGAGATCCTCGACGACGAGGTGCGCTGGGTGCTGACAAAGGGGAAGCTGCCCACCGCCACCTGGGTGGAGGTCGTCAAGACCGCCCACGAGCTGGGCATCCGCTCGTCCTCGACGATGATGTACGGGCACGTGGACCAGCCCCGGCACTGGCTGGGCCACCTGCGGCTGCTGGCCGAGATCCAGCGGTCGGCGCTGGAGAAGAACGTCGAGGGGTTCACGGAGTTCGTGACGCTGCCGTTCATCCACACCAACGCGCCGGTTTATCTCGCCGGCATCGCCCGACCGGGGCCGACCTCACGCGACAACCGTGCGGTGACCGCGATGGCGCGGCTGCTGCTGCACCCGTACATCCCGAACATCCAGACCAGCTGGGTCAAGCTCGGCACCGAGGGCGCGGCCGAGATGCTGCGCTCGGGCGCCAACGACCTGGGCGGCACGCTCATGGAGGAGACGATCTCCCGGATGGCGGGGTCGAGCTACGGCTCGTACCGGTCGGTGCGCGACCTGGTCGCCATCGCCGAGGAGGCCGGGCGGCCGGCCCGGGCGCGCACCACCACGTACGGCGCGGTGCCCCAGGAGCGCCAGGACGCGGCCCGCCGCTCCGACGGACACCTGCCGGAGCTGCTGCCGGTACTGGACTAGCCCGGAGCCGGTACGGGGCCTCCGGAGCGTCTCCGGAGGCCCCCGACGGCCCGTTCTCATCCCTCCCCGCTGTGCTCCGTTTCGTGCTGGAGGATGCACTGCTGCCAGCGTGCGAGGGCCTCGGCCCGGTCGCCCCCGGCGTCCTCCGCCGCGGTGATGAGCGCGTCGGCGGCCATCGCCGCGAGCCGTACGGCGATGTGGCAGGTGTCGCGCTGGGGGAGCGGGCGCAGCAGCTCCACCGCCCCCTCGCTGTCCCCCGCCAGCGCGCACGCGACGACGGCCATGGTCGTGCGGTCCCACTCGTACTCGGACATGGTCGGAGCATGCCCACACCAGGGGCGGAGGATGACTCCTGCGCCGATATTGCGCAGGTGACCGGAAAGTTCCGGTAACGATCAAAAGCCGCCTCATGGTCGCCTCTTCGCATTCCCTTCCTGCCCACTAGTGGCCGAAACCCTGTCGATTACAGTGCCCTGCGTCAGCGAGCGTCAGAAGGGCGTCGGGAGCGGCAGCACGGGTCCAGGAGGGCACAGTGCCAGGAGGGACACAGTGAGCGCAGCGGGCGGCGGGAACGCCATCTGGGGCCGCGCCGAGCAGCAGGACTTCCGCAGCCGGGTGCGCGGCTGCCTGCTGGGCGGGGCGATCGGCGACGCGCTCGGCGCGGGCGCCGCGCACGCCTCGCTCGACGACCTCCGCCAGGCACACGGCACCGAAGGGCTCACGGACTACGCCGTCGTCTTCGGCCGGCGCGGTGCCATCACGGACGCCACCCAGCTCACCCTCTTCACCGTCGACGGCCTCATACGGGCCCAGGTGCGCCGCGACACCGGCGCCTGGCACCCGCCCACCGACCTGTACCGCGCGTACCGGCGCTGGGCCGTCACGCAGCACGACTGGGGCCCCGACGAGCGCCGTACCGACGACGGCTGGCTGGCCCGCGAGGAGTGGCTGTACGCCCGCCGCGACCCGGCCCGCGAGTGCCTCGCCGGCCTCGGCGACGGCGTCATGGGCACCCTGGACGCGCCTCGCAACCCGCAGGCGAACGGGGGCGGCGCGGTGATGCGCTCGGCCCCCTTCGGGCTGCTGGTCGGCTGGGAGCCGCAGCTCGTCTTCCAGCTCGCCGTGGAATGCGCGGCGCAGACCCACGGCCACCCCACCGGCTACCTCGCGGCCGGCGCGCTCGCCGTCATCACCCACTCCCTCGCCCGCGGCGAGGACCTCGACAGCGCCGTCCAGAAGGCGCTGGCGCACCTGGCCACCCGTCCCGGCCACGACGAGACCACCGACGCGCTCAAGCGGGCGCTGGGCGCCGTACGGCAGGGCATGCCGACCCCCGCCCGGGTCGAGTCGCTGGGCGAGGCCGGACACGCCGGCAGCGCGCTGGCCATCGCCGTGTACTGCGCGCTGGTCGCCGAGGACATCCGGCACGGGCTGCTGCTCGCGATCAACCACGGCGGTGCCTCCGACCTCACCGGCGCGATGTGCGGCAACCTCCTCGGCACGCTGCACGGCGAGACGGCGCTGCCGCCGGTCTGGCTGGTCGAGCTGGAGGGACGCGCCACCACCCTCCAGCTCGCCGACGACTTCGCCATGGAGATGACCCAGGGGCCCGCGCTCCACGGCCCCGGCAACTCGGCACCGGGGTGGCTGGCGCGGTACCCGAGGGCCTGAGTCGTAGCGCTGCCCTTACGGGCACAGCGGCCCCTCCCGGGTGCGGCGGTTACACGGGCTTCTTCTGGTCCTGCGGAGCGGACTGCCCGGGGACGGTCAGCGCCGCCGCACCGGGACCTTCGTCGTCCCCGTCGGAGTTGATCCGGGCCAGTACCGCGTCCCGCTCCGGCGTGTCCTCCGGTTTCACCAGCCCGATCAGCATGAACAGGACGAGCGAGACGGCGACCGGCGAGACGATCTGGATCTGCAGCGAGAGGCCGGTGACCCCGTAGTTCGTCAGCCAGAAGGCGAACAGGCCCGCCGCCCAGGACACCAGCGCCGCGACCGGCCCGGACCGGCGGAAGACCGGCAGCATGCCCAGCAGGAACGGGATCGAGATCGGCCCGACCAGCCCGGCCACCCACTTGATCACCACGGAGATGATGCCGGCGAAGGCCGGCGAGTCGACCTGCGTCGCGATCGCCATCGACAGGCCGAGGAAGGCCAGCGTGGACAGCCGCGCGGCCACCAGGCCCGCCCGGTGCGACCAGCCGCGTGCCTTCGCCGAGACGGCCGGCGCGATGTCCCGTGTGAACACCGCCGAAATGGCGTTGGCGTCCGAGGAGCACATCGCCATCGTGTGCGAGAAGAACCCCACGATGACCAGCCCCAGCAGCCCGTGCGGCAGCAGGCGTTCGGTGAGCAGCGCGTACGAGTCCGACGCGTCCGGCTTCTCCGCCTTCACGAGCAGCGGCGCGACCCACATGGGGAAGAACAGCACCGCCGGCCAGACGAACCACAGCACGGCCGACAGTCGCGCCGACCGCTGCGCCTCACGGGCGCTGCTGGTGGCCATGTAGCGCTGCGCCTGGTTCCACATCCCGCCGCTGTACTCGAAGGTCTTGATGAACAGGTACGCCAGCAGGAACGTCAGCGTGTACGGGCCGACCGTCGGCTGGGTGTGCGTGGCCGGCAGCCGGTCCCACACCGTCCACAGGGAGCTGACCCCGCCCAGTTCGGACAGCACGGTCACCAGCATCGCCAGGCCCGCCAGCAGCTGGATCACGAACTGCCCCAGCTCGGTGAGGGCGTCCGCCCACAGCCCGCCGACCGTGCAGTACACGGCCGTGACCACGCCCGTGATCAGGATGCCCTGGTTGAGCGACACGCCGGTGAAGACGGACAACAGGGTCGCGATCGCGGCCCACTTGGCGCCCACGTCCACGATCTTCAGCAGTACGCCGGACCAGGCGAGCGCCTGCTGCGTGGGCAGGTTGTAGCGGGTCTTCAGGTATTCGAGCGGCGAAGCGACGTGCAGCCGGGAGCGCAGCCGGTTCAGCCGGCCCGCGAACAGCCGGGCGCCGATCGCGATGCCGATCGCGATGGGGAAGGACCAGGTGACGTACGAAGTGATGCCGTACTGGTAGGAGATGCCCGCGTACCCGGTGAACATCACGGCGCTGTACCCGGACATGTGGTGCGAGATGCCGGACAGCCACCAGGGCATCCGGCCGCCCGCGGTGAAGAAGTCGCTCACGTTGTCGACGCGTTTGTGCGACCACACGCCGATGGCGACCATGACGCCGAAGTATCCGATGAGCACAGTCCAGTCGAGACCGTTCATGCCCCCTCCAAGGGGTCCGCCTTGTGAACGTGCAAGAACGCAACAGCACTTCGCCCAGGCGGTGTCCCCGTGCGGGAGTGGGGACTTCGGGGATTGAATCGTTCGTACGGAGGCTGGTCAAGAGGGTTCGTAGGTCACAGATGTGAACGCTAGTCACCTAACCGAACGATTTTACTGTCTCTTGACCTCACGCCTCGTTGTCGTGCCCGCGACGGCGCCCGCACCATGAGCGGACACTTCGCCAGGCTCCGCACAGAAAAAAGCACCACACGGGAGCGGGATCCCGTGCGGTGCAGAGAGGAGGGCGTATACGGAGTCACATGACAGTTCGTGCGACGGGGCGTATACGGAAGGGCGTCAGCGGAGGGCCGCGGCCAGCCGCCGCAGACCTTCCCGGATCTCCTCCGGGGAGTGCGTCACGAAGGACAGCCGCATGGTCGCCGCGTCGGCCCGGCCCGCGAAGAACGGCGCCCCCGGGACGTACGCGACGTCGTGCTCGACCACCGACGGCAGCAGCTCCGTCGCGTCGTACCCGGCCGGCAGCTGCGCCCACACGAACATGCCGCCCGTGGGCCGGTTCCAGCGCGAGCCCTCCGGGAGCGCGTCGCCCAGCCCCGCGAGCAGCGCGTCGCGCCGCTCGCGGTACGCGACCCGCACCCGGTCCAGGTGCGCGCCCAGGTCGGCGTGCGCCAGGTAGTGCGCCGTGGCCGCCTGGTCGACGGTCGAGGTGTGCAGGTCGGCGGCCTGCTTGGCGATCACGCAGGCGCGCCGCAGCGAGCCGGGCGCGCGCAGCCAGCCCAGCCGCAGCCCCGGCGCCATGATCTTGGAGAACGAACCGAGCAGCGCCGTACGGTCCTCGGCGCCCGGGAAGGTCGCCACCCACGGCACCGGCTCGCCCTCGAAGCGCAGCTCGCCGTAGGGGTCGTCCTCCACGATCCACAGCCCGCGGCGCGCCGCCACCGCGCCGATCGCGGCCCGGCGCTCGGCGGGCAGCGTGCGCCCGGTCGGGTTCTGGAACGTCGGCACGGTGTAGAGCAGCTTCGGCCGCTCCCGCACGACGATCTCGTCCAGCGCCTCGGGGTCCAGCCCGTCGTCGTCGCACGGCACGGGCACCACCCGGGCGCCCGCGAACGAGAAGATCTGCAGCGCCGCGAGATAACAGGGCGCCTCTACCACGACCGTGTCGCCCGGCTCCAGCAGCGCGGTCGACAGCAGGGTGAGGCCCTGCTGCGAGCCGGTGGTGATCAGCAGGTCGTCGGGGGCGGTGGCCAGGCCGCGCGCGGTGGCCCGCTCGGCGACGATACTGCGCAGCGCCGGGTCGCCCTCGGTGGTCGAGTACTGCAGCACCTGCCGCGGGCGGTCCATCAGTACATGCCGGAAGGCGTCGGCGATGCCGTCCGCGTCGAACAGCTCCGGAGCGGGCAGCCCGCCGGCGAACGAGATCACCTCGGGCCGCGCGGTCAGCGCCAGAATCTCCCGCACGGGCGAGGCCCCGGTCCGCGACGCCCGCCCGGCGAGCCCGGGAACGGGGGCGGGGACGGCGGTCGTGACAGTGGCGGACGCGGCTCCGGACATGGCGGCTGGCTCCCATCGCTCATTTCGCGCTCACGCCGTTAACCGACGTTAGCTGCAAGGTGCATGGAGCTTATGTCTCCGGACGTGCGTCTCGCGCGGCTATCCGCATGGTGGGCACTTCCGCGCGCTCGGCCTTGTTCCAGAAGGGCGGCGTCGGGGGAGGGGGACGCCGGATGGGCAGAAGGCCGAGCCCCCTCGGCCGGGACGGCGATCCAGTCGAGAGGGCTCGTTGCGGTGGTGCGGTGTGGTGAGGCAATGAAGTTGTGGAGCGGCGGATATGGAGTTGTGGAATCGGGTGGTGCTTTCTGGTGGGTGCAGAACGCGGACTTCTGAGGGGCTGGACGACGGGCCGTTCAGGCCACGTCGTACGTACCGGCGCCGACCTCCGTCACGAACGTGCTCCAGGCGGCGGTGTCGAACGTCAGACGGGGGCCATCGGGGTTCTTGGAGTCGCGCACCGCGATGGCTTCGGTCGTCGGCACGGCGATCTCGACGCAGGCGCCGTTGCCACCGGAGTACGAGGACTTCGTCCAGGACAGTGCGGAATTGGGCTGGGTTGCCATGTTTACTCCGACTCACTCTGGGTTGCCGCGACTTGGCGCGGATTCGGTATGCATGACGCTACGCGCCAACATCACCGACGCCAGAGGGGTGTCACTCATTCGTATGGCATATTCCTTGATCCCTTTTCAAAGAAACCGGCGCCGGTGTACCGTGCCCGCTTCCCTTCCGGAATTCGGTATTCGGACGCCTTACGGGCCGTTTCCCGCCAGCTGAAGCCCCGCAGCTCAAGTCCGGCGGCCGGCTCGACCGGCGCCCGGCCCGCGTCTCACCTCGTGCTGTCGGCGTGCTGCTTGGCGGCCTCGGCGATGAACTCCCGGCTCTGATCGGCGTTGAGCGCCTGGGCCCGCAGATGCTCGTACATGATCGTGTACTTGTGCACGTCGTTGGTCTTCTCCAGGTACAGGTCGCTCGTGACGCCCTCGATGTAGACCACGCTGGAGTCGGCCGCGTCGTCGAACTCCAGGATCGAGAACGTGCCGGACATCCCGGCGTGCGCGCCCGTGTCGTACGGCAGCACCTGGACCGTCACGTGCGGCAGCTTGCTGATCTCCACGAGGTGTTCCAGCTGCTCGCGCATGATGAGGTGGCTGCCGACGACGCGGCGCAGCGCGCTCTCGTCCAGCACGACCCACAGCCGCAGCGGGGTGTGCGGATCGCTGACCCGCTCCTGCCGCCGCATACGCACCTGGATGCGCTTCTCCAGCTGGTCCGGCGCCAGCTCCGGGACGGTCCCCGGGATCACCGCCTCCGCGTACCCGGGCGTCTGCAGCAGGCCCGGCACGAGCAGCGATTCGTACACCCGCAGCGAGGCGGCCTCGGTCTCCAGGCCGATGTAGACGCTGTACGGGATGTCGCCGAAGGCGTGCCACCAGCCCTGCTGGCGCGAGTCCTTCGCCATCTGCATCAGCGAATCGACGATGCGGTGATCCTCGACTTCGTACACCCCGCAGAGATCGCGGACGTCGCGCTGGCTGATGCTGCGGCGGCCGTTCTCGAGCCTGCTGATCTTCGATTGCGAGACCAGCAGCCGCTCGGCGACCTCCTCCGCGGTCATGCCCTTGAGCTCCCGGAGCCTGCGCAGCTCCTGGCCCAACCGGCGTCGCCTGACGGTGGGATTCACATTGGACGCCACGGGACGTGCACCTCCGGCTCCGGACTGCTGTTTTTTCCTGTTCAGCAGATTGCCACCACCGGTCGGCGCCGCGCTGGGAAATGGCCGGACAAGGTGGGCACGGGTACGAGAGGCCCTACGGGATGCGGCGGGCCGGACGGCGCCCGCTGCGACGTACGGGCGGATACCGGGAGCGCGTACGGAAGCGGAACCGGCGCCCGCGCCCGGTGCCGGGATCGGTGCGCCCGCGCCCGGGCCGGGGCCTGGAAGGCGGTGTGCGGGCCTGTACGCGGGCGTACGGGCTCTGCCGGGCGCCGGCGGTAAGCGGAAGCAGGCGCGCGGGCGTGCGCGCCTGCTGGGGGCGCGGAGCGCCGTCGGAGCACCGGTACCGGTACCTGCCCGACAGGCGGCCGAGGGCCGGGAAACTGGCCCGGGCCGAGGGCGGCCGGAAAAGGGGCGCGGGGTGGCGGGCCCGCCGTCGTCCAGAACGGCAGATCCACCACCCCGCGCCTACTGCGGCTCCCGGACGGGACCTGGGGTCGGTGCTGCGGTGTGTCGCCGGGTGCTGCGTTGCCGGCTGTTCGGCCGCCGGGTACTGCCTGTCGGCAGCCGGTTCGTCACCGGGCGCTACGTTGTCGGTACTGCGGTCGTGCGTGAGGGATGCTGCTGCGGACGGGGTGGGTCCGGTCAGGCAGCCGTCGCGCGCTGTCTGCCGCGCGAGTGCTGCTCCTGCCGGTGCCGCCCTGGGGTCGGCGGCGTCCTGCTGCTGTCCCGTCCTGTGAAGTGCGTCCGGTTCCTGTCCGTCCCGGTCCTGTCCGTCCCGGGGTGCTGTCCGCCCGGGTACTGTCCGTCCGGCTAACGGGCGCCGACGCGGGCCATGCTGCCCCGCAGTGGCTGTGCCGGAACGCCTGGCGTCCCGTCCGTGGCCCGGGCGGCCGGCTGTCGGCCGGCTCCGGGGCCCGGCCCCGCTGCCGTTGCGCGCCTCGGCTGCACCGCGGCGCCGTTCTGCACGTCCATGACGGCGTGCGCGACCAGCCCGCCCATGGGGTCGTGCCGGATGAGGTCCCGGAGGCGGGAGCGCGATGAACGCCCTTCGTTCCCGGGGTAGAGATGCTTGCCGAGGCCGACCGCGTGGGCCAGTGCGGCGAGCGCCGCGGTCCGCGGGTCCGGTGGTACGCCGGTGCGGATCGCGTTGTCCAGCCGGGTCCTGATTTCCCGGCTGATGGCCGTGTCCGTCGCTTGGTAGCGAGTCGTCGGCAGCACCCCGCACATCTGACCCGCCACGGCATGCACCATGCCGCACCGCTCCAGATGCGTGAGGTAGGTCTGGCGCAGCCCCAGCCGGGGCCCGCCGATCCAGTGGACCGCGCGCACCGGGCTGCCGCGCCGTCGCAGCAACTCGAGCGCCGAATCCAGTGTCGGATCTCCAGTCGGCCGTGGCAGTACCACGGCGATACGATCCCCGTCAGGGGCTATCCGTCCCGCCAGAGCCAGCTCCACTAGCTGGGCCCCGGCAAGACCGAGGTCGAGCGACTGCGGCTGCGCTGTGGTTCCCGTGGCCGGGTCCAAAGCGAGCAGCAGAAGCTCCTCCGGAATTGTTCTGCGGCTCCTGCCCATCCATGCCTCCCCGCGTGGATGAATGACAGGGTGACCCCTCTCACATTCATCTGTCGAGAGTGCGTGGGTGATTCGGCAGGGAACCGGCAGGTATGTCGTTCTCGTCTACCGCGTGGGCGACAGCCTCTGAGAGCGGGGCGCGAGCCCCGGACCGCGCGGCGACGCAGCCGCGCTTCTCGCACACAGGACACTTGGCAACACTGGGCAGATCAGCAGCGCGACGTATGAAGGAGACACCGGTGGCGGGCGAGTCCCCCGACAGGTCGGAGCAGAAGCAGTCGTCGGGGGAGACGGCGGAGAGCGAACGCGATCCGCGGCTCGCGGTCTTCCGTGCTGCACCGACGGATACGGAGACGTCCGGGGAGGCAGCCGAGGAGGCCACCGAGGACGAATCCACGGAAACGTCCACGGAGACGCCCGCGGAGCCGGATTCGGTTGCGGCGGCCGGGGAGAAGGACGGTTCCGGGAACGGCGAAGGCGGCGATGCCCGGCTCAAGGCGGCGGTGGCCGCCTGGGTGGCGGGCAAGGACGCCACGGACGGCGCGCAGGGCGTGGAGGCGGGTGAGGAAGCCCCTGAGGCCCCTTCTGGCGCCTCGGAGGCCCCTGCGGGCGGCGACGTGGCCGAGGACGAGGTCGAGGGCGACGTGACTGAGGGCGAGGCCGACGCGGAGACCGGTGGCGCGGCCGAGGCCGACACCGAAGCCGAAGGCGACGCCGACGCCGAAGCGGAGTCCGCGCTGCCCGTACGGAAGCCGGGCGGCAAGGCCAAGAAGGGCGCCGGTCAGCCGGACCAGCCGACGGCCGTCTTCGGCACGGTGACCCCGAAGTCGGCCCCCGCTGATGACGCCACCCGAGTGTTTGCTGCCGTAAAGCCGAAGGGTGAAGAGAAGGCTCCCGCCAAGGACGCCACCAAGGACGCCGAGAAGGGCGCCAAGGAGGACGCGGAGAAGGACGCGGAGGCCCGGAAGGCCACGGCTGCCGCCATCCCCAAGCGGTCGGAGACCGCGAAGAAGGCCGCAGCCGCCGCCACGCCCAAGGACGCCGAGCCCGGCGGCAGCGAGGACGAGAAGGACGCCGAGAAGGGCGCGCAGAAGAGCGCCCAGAAGGACGTCACGAAGGACGAGAAGAAGAGCGACGAGGGCGGCGCCAAGAAGGAGGACGGCGCCAAGAAGAGCGACGGGGAGAGCGCCAAGAAGGACGCCGAGGACAGCAAGGCGTCCGAGAGCAGCAAGGACAGCAAGGACAGCAAGGACAGCAAGAGCGGCAAGGGCGGCAAGGACAGCAAGGGCGCCGAGGAGGCCAAGGGCGCCGAGAAGTCCAAGGACGACGAGAAGTCCGGCAAGGCGGCCCCCGAGCGGGACGCCGAGCGGACCAGTCAGTTCGTCGCGCTGAAGTCGGCGGACGAGCGGCCGGTCAAGCCGCCGAAGCCGGCTGCCGGTAAGCCCGGCGCCGCCTCGGACATCCCCAAGGCCCCGGGCAAGGCCCCGGGCGCCGCCGCCGCGTCCGCCCCGCTCCCGCCGGCCG
>NZ_JBEPFC010000051.1:0-42956 GCF_040301705.1 Streptomyces sp. NPDC000151
CGACGACGCGGCGGGGCACACCAGCCGGCTGGAGGTGCCGGTGGCGCCCGCGGGCGGCGCACGGCGCACGGAGACCGCTCGGGCGCCGCGCCGCAGGACCCTCTTCGTCGTCCTCGCGCTGCTGGCCGCGCTGCTCGTGGGGACCGGCGTCTGGTACGTCACCACCGGCCAGTTCACGACCGTGCCGGCGGTACTGGACATGACGCAGGCCAAGGCCGAGCGGACGCTGCACGGCGCGGGCCTGGACGTGAAGGTGCGGCGGGCGTACAGCTCCACCGTGGAGCGCGGCCACGTGATCTCCACCGACCCGGAGAACGGGCACCGCATCCGGGGCACCGGCACGGTCACCCTCACGCTCTCCAAGGGCCCGGACATCGTCGCCGTGCCCGACCTGTCCGGCACCCCGGTCGCCGACGCCCGGCGCAAGCTGCGCGACCAGGGGCTGACCCCGGGGACCGAGCGCAAGGCGTTCAGCGACGAGGTGGCCAAGGGCTCGGTGATCCGTACGGACCCGGACGCCGGGGCGAAGCGGCGGCCCGGTACGGCGATCGCGCTGACCGTCAGCCGGGGCAGCGCGATCGACGTACCGGACGTGGTCGGCGACGACCGGTCGGACGCGGCGGCGGAGCTGCGGGAGGAGGGCTTCCACGTGAAGTTCGCCGCGGACCCGGTGTACTCGGAGGAGGACAAGGGCGCGATCGCACGGCAGTCCCCGGGGGCGGGCGAGAAGCTGGGCAAGGGGGACACGGTGACGCTCACGCTCTCCAAGGGGCCGCAGATGGTCGAGGTGCCGGACGTCGAGGGCCAGAAGGTGGACGACGCGAAGCAGGCACTGACCGCCGCGGGCTTCGAGGTCGAGGTGAAGAAGCCGTTCTTCTTCCCGACGGACACGGTCGACAGCCAGTCCGTCGACGCCGGCGACACCGCTCCGAAGGGCAGCACGATCACGATCACGCTGGAGAGCAAGCTGTGAGGCGTACCTGACAGCCGGGGACGCCCGGCCGCCTGGCACCCTTGAAGGTGTGAGCACTTCCCCGCAGCGCGCCCGTGAGCGCAATCCGATCGGCGGCCACATCCCCGTGGCCGGCGGTCTCGCCAAGGTCGGCATCCCGTACGCCCAGGAGATCGGCGGCGAGTCCGTCCAGGTCTTCGTCGCCAACCCGCGTGGCTGGGCCACCCCGCCCGGCAATCCGATGCAGGACGAGGCGTTCCGCGCGGCCTGCGCGGAGCGTGCCATCCCGGCGTACGTGCACGCGCCGTACCTGATCAACTTCGGCTCCCACAACCCGGTGACGGTCGAGAAGTCGGTGGAGTCGCTGCGGCACTCGCTGCGGCGCGGCCGGGACATCGGGGCGCTCGGCGTGGTCGTGCACACCGGCTCGGCGACCGGCGGGCGGGAGCGCGCCACGGCGCTGGCGCAGGTACGGGAGTACCTGCTGCCGCTGCTGGACGAGCTCACCCACGACGACGACCCGTGGCTGCTGCTGGAGTCGACGGCCGGGCAGGGCGCCTCGCTGTGCTCGCTGGCCGAGGACCTCGGGCCGTACCTGGACGCGCTGGACCGGCACCCGCGTGCGGGGCTCTGCCTGGACACCTGCCACGCGTTCGCGGCCGGGCACGACATGGCGGCGCCCGGCGGCACGAAGGCGCTGCTGGACGAGCTGGTGGACGTCGCGGGCGAGGGCCGCCTGAAGCTGATCCACGCCAACGACTCCAAGGACGTGGCCGGCGCGCACAAGGACCGCCACGAGAACATCGGTTCCGGCCACATCGGCGCCGAGCCGTTCCGCGAGCTGTTCCGGCACCCGGCGACCGCGGGCGTGCCGCTGGTGATCGAGACGCCGGGCGGCAAGGAGGGCCACGCGGCGGACGTGGCGCGCCTGAAGGAGCTGCGGGACGCCTGAGACACGTCCAGGGAGGTCTCGAGGATCTTGAGGAATACTCACGCACCCCACGCACCGGCCGGCTGGGCGATGGCCGCGCAGGCGACCCTGCACTGCCTCACCGGCTGCGCCATCGGCGAGGTCCTCGGCATGGTGATCGGCACGGCGCTGGGCTGGCACAACGTGCCGACGATGATCCTCGCCATCGCCCTCGCGTTCCTCTTCGGCTACTCGCTCACGCTGCGCGGCGTCCTGAAGGCCGGGCTGGACCTCCGGGCCGCCGTGAAGGTCGCGCTGGCCGCCGACACCCTCTCGATCGCCGTCATGGAGCTCATCGACAACGGCGTGATCGCACTCGTCCCGGGCGCGATGGACGCGCACCTGTCGGAGTGGCTGTTCTGGGGGACGCTGGCGTTCTCCCTCGCCCTGGCGTTCGTCGTCACCACGCCCGTGAACCGGTGGATGATCGGACGCGGCAAGGGGCATGCCGTGGTGCACCAGTACCACTGAGGCCGCCGGCGCCCCCGAAGGCCGTACGGCTCAGAGCTCCGGGCCGTCGCCCGGCCCCTCCTGGTACGAGTAGCGCTGCTCCTGCCACGGGTCCCCGAGGTTGTGGTAGCCGCGCTCCTCCCAGAAGCCGCGGCGGTCCGCCGTCATGTACTCGATGCCGCGCACCCACTTCGGGCCCTTCCAGGCATAGAGGTGCGGCACGATGAGCCGTACGGGGAAGCCGTGCTCCGCGGTGAGCAGTTCGCCGTCCCGGTGGCTGGCGAACAGGCTGCGCTCCCCGGCGAAGTCCTCCAGGGGCATGTTCGAGCTGAATCCGTACTCGGCCCAGACCATCACATGGGTGACATCGGGGGCCGGCGGCGCCAGGTCGAGCACCGTACGCGTCAACACCCCGCCCCATTCGGCACCCAGCATGCTGAACTTCGTCACGCAGTGCATGTCGGCGACGACGGTGGCATACGGCAGCGAGGTGAATTCCTCGTGCGTCCAGCAGTGCTTGTCACCGTCGGCCGTGGCGCCGAACACCCGGAATTCCCAGCGCTCGGGGCGGAACTTGGGAACGGGTCCGTAGTGCGTGACCGGCCATCCGCGCTGCAGACGCTGCCCCGGAGGCAGCTGAGGAGGCTCCTCTTCGCGGCTATCCGGCTGACCCATGCCTCCATGGTGTCAGACCGGGAGGGGTGCTGATGACCAGGGCGGGACCGATTCGGGCAACTCCCACTAAGCGTGCACTTACTGGACGCTCCGCGCGCCCCGGTGCAAGGATGCCCGGCACCTGTTCAGTCGACGTGTGAAGGAGCCCCGCAGTCATGCAGGGAGACCCCGAGGTCATCGAGTTCCTCAACGAGCAGCTGACCGCCGAGCTGACCGCGATCAATCAGTACTTCCTGCACGCCAAGATGCAGGAGAACAACGGCTGGCCCAAGCTCGCCAAGTACACCCGGTCCGAGTCGTTCGACGAGATGAAGCACGCGGAGATCCTGACCGACCGGATCCTCTTCCTGGAGGGCCTGCCCAACTACCAGCGGCTCTTCCACGTCCGCATCGGCCAGACGGTCACCGAGATGTTCCAGGCGGACCGGCAGATCGAGGCCGAGGCCATCGACCGGCTGCGGCGCGGCATCGAGGTCATGCGCAACAAGGGCGACATCACGTCGGCCAATATTTTCGAGAGCATCCTCGCCGACGAGGAGCACCACATCGACTATCTCGATACCCAGCTGGAGCTGGTGGAGAAGCTCGGGGAGCCGCTGTACATCGCGCAGCTCGTCGAACAGCCGAGCTGACGGGCCGCGGGAGCGCTCAGGCGGCTTCGGGGTACCGGGCGGGCGGCTCGACGATCTCGGTCGCGACCGGCTCGGTGACGGACGTCCCGGCGACGGCGGGCTCCGCCGGATCGGCGGCCAGCGGTGTCGCGTCCCCCTGATCGATCAGCGCGCGGCGGGGGCAGCTGCCCCGGCCCAGCAGGGCCTGTATGCGGCGTACGCAGCCGCCGCAGTCAGTGCCGGCCTTGCAGGCGGAGGCGATCTGGCGCGGCGTGCAGGCGCCCGTGCCCGCGTGCGCACGCACCTGCTCCTCGGTGATGCCGAAGCACGAGCAGACGTACACGCGGTTCACCCCCGTACCTTTCCCGTAGCTTCGGATGATCTTGAGTGAGGTTACCCTTACCTTACCCGCCTCGGCGGGCGCTTAACAACGCAGTGGGGCGCGGATCACAGAATCCGCGCCCCACCTTGCGTCTACGCGCCCGTCTACTGGTCCCGGTACATCTCCGCGACCAGGAATGCCAGGTCCAGCGACTGGCTGCGGTTCAGCCGGGGGTCGCAGGCCGTCTCGTACCGCTGGTGCAGGTCGTCGACGAAGATCTCGTCGCCGCCGCCCACGCACTCCGTGACGTCGTCACCGGTCAGCTCGACGTGGATGCCGCCCGGGTGCGTGCCGAGCGCCTTGTGGACCTCGAAGAAGCCCTTGACCTCGTCCAGCACGTCGTCGAAGCGCCGCGTCTTGTGGCCGGAAGCCGCCTCGTAGGTGTTGCCGTGCATCGGGTCGGTGATCCACGCGACCTGCGCGCCCGAGGCCGTGACCTTCTCCACCAGCGTGGGGAGCTTGTCGCGGATCTTGTCCGCTCCCATGCGGGTGATGAAGGTCAGCCGGCCCGGCTCGCGGTCCGGGTCCAGCCGCTCGATGAGCGCGAGGGCGTCCTCGGGCGTCGTCGTCGGGCCGAGCTTCACGCCGATCGGGTTGCGCACCTGGGCGGCGAACTCGATGTGCGCGTGGTCCAGCTGCCGGGTGCGCTCGCCGATCCACAGCATGTGGCCCGAGACGTCGTACAGCTTGCCGGTGCGCGAGTCCGTACGGGTCAGCGCCGTCTCGTAGTCCAGCACCAGCGCCTCGTGCGAGGCGTAGAACTCGACGGTCTTGAACTCCTCCGGGTCCACCCCGCAGGCGTTCATGAAGTTCAGCGCCCGGTCGATCTCGCGCGCCAGCGCCTCGTAGCGCTGGCCCGAGGGCGAGGACTTCACGAAGTCCTGGTTCCAGGCGTGCACCTGGCGCAGGTCGGCGTAGCCGCCGGTGGTGAAGGCGCGCACGAGGTTCAGCGTCGCGGCGGAGGCGTGGTACATCCGCTTCAGCCGCTCGGGGTCCGGGATCCGGGCCGCCTCGGTGAACTCGAAGCCGTTGACGGAGTCGCCGCGGTACGTCGGCAGCGTCACGCCGTCGCGGGTCTCGGTCGGCTTGGAGCGCGGCTTGCTGTACTGGCCGGCGATCCGGCCGACCTTGACGACGGGCACGGACCCGGCGTACGTGAGGACGGCGCCCATCTGGAGCAGCGTCTTGAGCTTGTTGCGGATGTGCTCGGCCGACACCGCGTCGAACGCCTCGGCGCAGTCGCCGCCCTGCAGCAGGAACGCCTCACCACGGGCGACGGCTCCCAGGCGCTCACGCAGCTGGTCGCACTCGCCCGCGAAGACGAGCGGCGGATAGGACTCGAGCTCCGCGATCACATCGCGCAGAGCCTCTTGGTCCGGCCAGTCAGGCTGCTGCGCCGCGGGCAGGTCTCGCCAGGTGTGGCCACCGGCGTGGGTTTCAGCGTTCACGGTCACCTCGTCAACATTACGGGGTCTTCGCAGGCGTCCAGTACGCCGACCGCAGTATGAGACAGGACCCACAGAGGAGGCCCGGCGGCGCGCCCGCCGACCCTCCGCGCCATCGGGTAGGGTGCACAGCATGTTCGCGCAGACAACCATGAACTGGTGGTGGACCGCTCTTCCGGCGGCCCACTGATTCGCGCGCACACCACAGACTTCGCGAAGGCCGCCCGAGGGGCGGCCTTCCGGCGTTTTCCGGGCCGTTCCTCTCCCCAGACCCTGTGTGAGAAGGACGAGGACCATGCACCTGCCCGAGCTGCTCGCCGATGACCGGCCCTTTGCGCTGCTGCGCCGCCGCACCCCCGGCCACGACCAGGACACGGTCGAGGTACTGATCGGCCCGGTCGCCGGGTACGACCGGCTCGCCGACCTCCCCGAGGGCCTGGCCCTGGTGCCGTTCCGGCAGATCCGCGAGCGCGGCTTCGACGTGCGCGACGACGGCACCCCGCTGGTCGCGCTGGTCCCCGAGGAGCGGTACGAGCTGCCGCTCGCCGACGCGCTGGCGCAGCTCCCGGACCACGCGGTACAGGTCGCCGGCGGCGGCTTCGACGTGAGCGACGAGGAGTACGCCGGGATCGTCGGGCGGGTGCTGGACCGGGAGATCGGCCAGGGCGAGGGCGCGAACTTCGTGATCCGGCGGACCTTCGAGGGCGAGATCCCGGGCTTCGGCCGGGCCGACGCGCTCGCGCTGTTCCGCCGGCTGCTGGCCACCGAGCGCGGCGCGTACTGGACGTTCGTCGTGCACACCGGGGAGCGGACGCTGGTCGGCGCGAGCCCCGAGGTACATGTCCGGATGAGCGGCGGCACGGTCGTGATGAACCCGATCAGTGGGACCTACCGCTACCCGGCCGGCGGCCCGACCCCCGAGGACCTGCTCGACTTCCTCGCCGACGGCAAGGAGATCGAGGAGCTCTCGATGGTCGTCGACGAGGAGCTCAAGATGATGTGCACCGTCGGCGACAAGGGCGGCGTCGTGATCGGGCCGCGCCTGAAGGAGATGGCGCACCTCGCGCACACCGAGTACGAGCTGCGCGGCCGGTCGTCGCTGGACGTGCGGGAGGTGCTGAAGGAGACGATGTTCGCGGCGACCGTGACGGGATCGCCCGTACAGAACGCGTGCCGGGTCATCGAGCGGTACGAGCCCGGCGGGCGCGGGTACTACGCGGGCGCGCTGGCGCTCATCGGCAGGGACGCGGGCGGCGCGCAGACCCTGGACTCGCCGATCCTGATCCGCACCGCCGACATCGACGCGGGCGGGCAGCTGCGGGTGTCGGTCGGGGCGACGCTGGTACGCGGCTCGGACCCGGCGAGCGAGGTCGCCGAGACGCACGCCAAGGCCGCGGGCGTGCTCACCGCGCTGGGCGTACGGGAGGCGCCGTCCCGCCGCGCCGACGCCGCGCCGCCGCGGCTGGCCGAGGACCCGCGGGTGCGGGCCGCGCTGGACGCGCGCCGGGCCGGGCTCGCGCCGTTCTGGCTGCGGATGCAGACCACCGCGCCGACCGCCGCGCTGAACGGCCACGCGCTGGTGATCGACGCCGAGGACACCTTCACCGCGATGCTGGCGCACCTGCTGCGCACCTCGGGGCTGACGGTGGAGGTGCGGCGGTACGACGAGCCGGGGCTGCGGGAGACGGCGCTCGCCCACGAAGGGCCGATCGTGCTGGGCCCGGGGCCCGGCAACCCCTCCGACGCGGCCGACCCGAAGATGCGGATGCTGCGCGCGCTGGCCGCCGAGCTGGTCCGCGAGCACCGGCACGGCCTTCTCGGCGTCTGCCTGGGCCACGAGCTGATCGCCGCGGTGCTCGGGCTGGAGATCGCCCGCAAGGACGTGCCGTTCCAGGGCGCGCAGGAGCGGATCGACTTCTTCGGGCGCGAGGAGACCGTCGGCTTCTACAACACCTTCACCGCGCGCTGCGACGAGGCGGCGGTCGCCGAACTGGCCATGCACCGCGTGGAGCTGAGCCGGGACCCGGCGAGCGGGGACGTGCACGCGCTGCGCGGGCCGGGCTTCGCCGGGGTGCAGTTCCACCCCGAGTCGGTGCTGACGCTGGACGGCGCGGCCCTCACCTCCCAGCTGCTGGCTGCCGTTCTGGTGTGAGCCGCCCCTCCGGGGTGCGCCGCCCCTCCGGGGTGACGAGGAGGTTCTCGCCCGCGCGGCCGGCCAGGTAGTCCTCGACGTTGCGGACCGTGGTGTCGAGGATCTGGCCGACCGCGTCCTCGGTGAAGTACGCCTGGTCAGCGGTGACCAGCACGTTCCCGAAGGGCATCAGGCGGGCGAGGGTGTCGTCCCGGACTCCGTCCAGGGCGACGCCGCGCAACCGTCCAGCCGTGAGCGTGCCGACGAGCGCCGCGGTGTCCACCAGGCCGTCGTGGCCGGAGTTCACCAGTACCGCGTCGTCCTTCATCGCGGCGAGCGCTGCGGCGTCGATGAGGTGCCGGGTGCTCTCCAGCAGCGGTACGTGCAGGGAGACCAGGTCGGAGCCGGCGAGCAGCTCTTCCTTGCCGACGTATGTCATGCCCAGCTCCGTGCAGGCGGGGTTCTCGACGACGTCCCAGCCGAGCAGCCGCATCCCGAAGCCGTGCGCGATCCGGGCGAAGGCGGCGCCGGTCCGGCCGGTGCCCAGCACGCCCGCGGTGCGGCCGAGCAGGTCCCGGCCCATCAGTCCGTCGAGCCGGAAGTCGGAGTCGCGGACGCGGCGGGCGGCCCGTACCAGCCGACGGTCGACCGCCAGCGCCAGGCACCAGGCGAACTCGGCGGCGGAGTGCGGCGAACAGCGGGAGACCCGGCCGATGGTCAGACCGAGGTCGGCGGCCGCGCACAGATCGATGTTGCGGTGGTCGGTGGAGCGCTGGGCGATCATCTTCGTGCCGCCGGCCGCCAGTTCCTGGAGCACCTCGGCGTTCAGGTCGGCGTTGCCGCCGACCGTGACGATCTCGTAGCCGGCCGCGATGGGGGCCGTGTCGCGGTTGAGGCAGACGTCGAGACAGCGGATCTGGTGGTGGCCGTCGAAGGCCCGCTCCAGCAGCGGCCGCTCGTCGACCTGGACACCGAATGCCAGGATTTCCACGCTTCCTCCCACCGCTCCCCGTATCGGGCGTCTTGAGGCGATGGGCCGAATATACGGCCCACCGCCCGGCGCCGCCGTACGGAACGGGCGGCGCCGCCCCTGCGCGCTACCCGAAGAAGACCCCGGCCTCGGAGTACAGCTTCGGGTCGACCGTCTTCAGCTTCGCGGTGGCCTCGCCGAGGGGCACCCGCACGATGTCCGTGCCGCGCAGCGCGACCATCGTCCCGAAGTCGCCGTCGCGCACGGCGTCGATGGCGTGCAGCCCGAAGCGGGTGGCCAGCCAGCGGTCGAAGGCGCTGGGGGTGCCGCCGCGCTGGGTGTGGCCGAGTACGGTCGTGCGCGCCTCCTTGCCCGTGCGCCGCTCGATCTCCTTGGCCAGCCACTCCCCCACCCCCGAGAGCCGGACGTGCCCGAAGGAGTCGGTGGAGTCGTCCTTCAGGACCATCTGGCCGTCCTTGGGCATGGCGCCCTCGGCGACGACCACGATCGGCGCGTACCGCACCTTGAAGCGGGACTCGACCCAGGCACAGACCTGGTCGATGTCGAAGCGCTGCTCGGGGATGAGGATGGCGTTGGCGCCGCCCGCCAGCCCGGAGTGGAGCGCGATCCAGCCCGCGTGCCGCCCCATGACCTCCACGACCAGGACCCGCATGTGCGACTCGGCGGTGGTGTGCAGCCGGTCGATGGCCTCGGTGGCGACGCCCACGGCGGTGTCGAAGCCGAAGGTGTAGTCGGTGGCCGAGAGGTCGTTGTCGATGGTCTTGGGGACGCCGACGCACGCGATGCCGTGCTCGGCCGACAGCCGCGCGGCGACGCCGAGGGTGTCCTCGCCGCCGATCGTGACCAGCGCGTCGATCTCCTGCTTGGCGAGATTCTCCCGGATCCGCCGGACGCCCTCCTCCTGCTTGAAGGGGTTGGTGCGCGAGGACCCCAGGATCGTGCCGCCGCGGGGCAGGATGCCGCGGACCGCGGGGATGTCCAGCGGTACCGTGTCGCCCTCCAGCGGCCCGCGCCAGCCGTCCCGGAAGCCCACGAACTCGTACTCGTACTCCTGGGTGCCCTTGCGCACCACCGCCCGGATGACCGCGTTCAGACCGGGGCAGTCGCCGCCACCGGTAAGCACTCCTACCCGCATCGCTTCTTCCCTTCGTCCCGTGCATGGACCGACGCGGGTCACGCTAATGGTGATCCAGGTCACCCAGGAGAGGGACGAGGGGCTGATTCCGGTGATTTTCCGGGGTGCGGGGCCGTGCCGTTCACTCGTACGAGCGGTCCGTGCCGGGGCGCTCAGGGCGTGTCGAGCCCGCGCTCTATCGCGTACCGGACCAGCTCGACGCGATTGTGCAGCTGGAGCTTGCCGAGGGTGTTCTGGACGTGGTTCTGCACCGTGCGGTGCGAGATGACCAGGCGCTCGGCGATCTGCTTGTACGAGAGGCCCTTGGCGACCAGGCGCAGCACCTCGGTCTCGCGCTCGGTGAGCCGGGGCGCGCCCGCTTCGTCCTCGGTGGCCGGGGCGGGATCGCTCGCCAGCCTGCGGTACTCCCCCAGCACCAGCCCGGCCAGGCCCGGGGTGAACACCGGGTCGCCGACGGCGGTGGAGCGCACCGCCTCGATCAGCTCCGCCGTGCTGGCGGACTTCACCAGATAGCCGGTCGCGCCGGACTTCACGGCCTCCAGGACATCCGCGTGCTCGCCGCTCGCGGACAGCACCAGGACCCGCAGCCGGGGGTTGGCGCCGACCAGCTCGCGGCAGACCTCGACGCCGGGCATCCCCGGGAGGTTGAGGTCCAGGACCAGCACGTCGGGCCCGGCGGCCTGGGCTCTGCGGATGGCCTGCGGGCCGTCGCCCGCGGTCGCGACCACGTCGAGCCCGGCCTCGGCCAGGTCCCTGGCCACCGCGTCCCGCCACATCGGATGGTCGTCGACCACCATGACCTTCACGCCCTGCGGCTCACTCATGCGCCTGCCTTCGCCCGTCGTCCGCCCTCGGGCGCCCCGCCCTTGGGAACCGTCAGCTCCACTTCCGTGCCCTGGCCGGGGACCGAGATCCACTCGGCGCGGCCGCCGAGGTCCCGCAGCCGCCCCCGGATGGAGAGCGCGGCCCCGAGCCGGCCCTCGCGCTCGGCGTCGGCGAGCCGGCCCTCGGGGATGCCCGGGCCGTCGTCCCGCACCGTCACGAGCACCGCCTCCGGCTCGTCCTCGACCAGGATCCACGCGTGGGCGCCGGCCCCCGCGTGCACCCGTACATTGTCCAACGCGGCACTGACAGCGGCGGCCAGCTCCGCCGCACGCGCCGCCGCCAGCCACACCGGGGCGCCCGGCTCGGAGAAGGTGACCCCGGCGCCCGCGTGCGGCGCGAGCAGCGCCCGCACGTCGCACGGCTCGTCGGCGAGCGCCTCCTCCCCCTCGGGCACGCAGTTGTCCCCGTACGAGGGCCCGTCCGCCTCGCCGTCCTCGTGCGGCGTGCCCGCCGTGCCCGCCGCGTCCGGAGCCGTCGCCCGCCGCTTCGCGGGCACCAGCCCGCTGGAGACCAGCGTGCGCAGCGCGACCTCCTGCTCGCCCGCCATCCTGCCCAGCTCCGCCGCCTCGCCGCCGAGCGCGGCGCCGCGCCGCTGCACCATCGCCAGCACCTGGAGCACGCTGTCGTGGATGTCGCGGGCCAGCCGCTCGCGCTCGCGGGTGGCCGCCTCGATCTGCAGGGCGCGCGCGAGCGTGCGCTCACTGGCCCTGGCGACCTCGACGACGTAACCGATCGCCACGCTCGCGACCCACACCAGCAGCACGTTGTGGACGGTGTCGCGGGCGAACTCCTGGCGCTCGACGAGGTTGGCCACCGCCACCACGGAGGAGGCGCCGGCCGCCCAGCGCCAGCCGCCCTTGATCGCGAAGCCCAGCGCCGCCCCGGCCGTCCATATCGACGGCAGCGTGGGCGCGCCGCCCACGATCCGCGCGTGGGTGTCGACGAGCGGCGTGAGCAGGATGCCGGCGACCGCGAACGCGAGGTCGCCGAAGAGGAAGCGGCGGCTGCAGCGTTCGGCGGAGGTGGTGCAGCGCCAGGTCAGCACCATCCACAGCGTGAGCACCGCCATGTACGCGGCGCCGCCCAACGGATGCGCGTACTCGGTGTAGTTGAGGGAGAAGATCACCAGGGCGTAGACCAGGGTGAGCACGCGGTACCCCGTCAGCGCCCGCCACAGCGGGAGTTCGACGGACATCCGCAGCACCCGCGGCTGCCGGGCGCGGCCCCGCGCGCCCTCCGCCGTGCCCTCCGCCGTGCGCACCGCCGTTGTGCCGGCCGTCCCCGCCGCGGCGGGTATCCGGTCCTCCGCTGTCATCTGGCCACCCCTCGCCGGACGCCTAGGCGCCGGACTTCTTCGCCGCCTTCTCCGCCTCGGCCTGCTTCTTGGCGGCCTCGGCGATCTGCCGCTTGGCGGCGGTCGCGTAGATGTCGACGTACTCCTGGCCCGACAGCTTCATGATCTCGTACATGACCTCGTCGGTGACCGACCGCAGGATGAAGCGGTCGCCCTCCATGCCGTGGTACCGGCTGAAGTCCAGCGGCTTGCCGATGCGGATGCCGGGCCGGATCATCTTCGGCACGACCTTGCCGGGCGGCTGCACCTTCTCCGTGTCGATCATCGCCACGGGGATCACCGGCGCGCCGGTGGCCAGCGTCACCCGGGCCAGGCCGCCGGGCTTGCCGCGGTAGAGCCGGCCGTCGGGCGAGCGGGTGCCCTCGGGGTAGATCCCGAACAGCTCGCCGCGCTCCAGCACCTCGATGCCGCTCTTGATCGCCGCCTCGCCGGCGCCGCGCCCGCCGGAGCGGTCCACCGGCAGCTGGCCCACGCCCTTGAAGAACGCGGCGGTCAGCTTGCCCTTGACGCCGGGCGAGGTGAAGTACTCGGCCTTGGCGATGAAGGTGACCTTCCGGTCGAGCACCGCGGGCAGGAAGAAGGAGTCCGAGAAGGACAGGTGGTTGCTCGCCAGGATCGCGGGCCCCTCGGCGGGGATGTTCTCCAGGCCCTCGACCCAGGGGCGGAACGCCAGCTTCAGCGAGTTGCCGATGGAAAACTTCATTGCGCCGTAGATCAACGCCACTCCTTCTGTGTCCGACGCAAAGACCTTAACCCGCGCGGCGGCCCGCCTCCTCACCGTGCGTGGCACCGCCGCTCCCCGTACGGCACACCCTTCCCTGCGGACCTATCCGGGCGGCTGGGCTTTGCGTACCCTGCAGTTACCAGCTTCTCGCCGCAGGCCGGCGCTCCTCTTTCACCGAACACCTCGCCTTTACTGAACGCTTTCCCTTTACCGAACGGAGTCCTCCGGTGCCGCTCCTCCCCGGGGCCGAGCCGTTCCGCCATGAAGGCGGTCGGGTCGGCGTCCTCGTCTGCCACGGGTTCACCGGTTCCCCGCAGTCCGTCCGCCCCTGGGCCGAGTACCTCGCGGCCCGCGGCCTCACCGTCTCGCTGCCGCTGCTGCCCGGGCACGGCACCCGCTGGCAGGACCTGCAGGTCACCACCTGGCAGGACTGGTACGCCGAGGTGGACCGCGAGCTGCGCGCGCTGACCGGCACGTGCGACCAGGTCTTCGTCTGCGGCCTGTCCATGGGCGGCGCGCTGACGCTGCGGCTGGCCGCCCGGCACGGCGACGCGATCAGCGGCATGGTCGTGGTGAACCCGGCGAACAAGGTGCACGACGCGGCGGCCCCGCTGCTCCCGGTGCTGCGCCATGTCGTCCGTACGACCAAGGGTCTGACCAGCGACATCTGCCAGGCGAACGCGATGGAGACCGGCTACGACCGGGTACCGCTGCACGCCGCGCACTCCGTACGGCAGTTCTTCCGCCTGGTGGACGCCGAGCTGCCGCAGGTCACCCAGCCGCTGCTGGTGATGACCAGCCCGCAGGACCACGTGGTGCCGCCGGCCGACTCCGAGCGCATCATGAGCCGGGTCTCGTCCAAGGATCTGCGGCAGAAGCTGCTGGAGCGCAGCTATCACGTCGCGACGCTGGACCACGACGCCGAGCAGATCTTCGAGGACACCTACGACTTCATCGCGCGCCTCGCACCGGCCGTGAAGGGGGAGGGGACGACCACCAGTGGGGGAGCGTGACCCGCGCGATCCTCTGGACGAGGACGCCGCCTGGGCAGAGATCGTGGCCTCCTACGGGGAGGAGCCGGCCTTTCCCGCGCCGGAGGACCGGCCGTCCGCGCCCGTCTCGGTGCGGCCGGAGGCCGGCGAGCCGGAGCGCCCGGTGACCGACCTGGACCTGGAGAAGGGCTTCAACCTGGAGCCGGAGCCGCGGCCCGAGCCGCAGTCCGAGCCGCAGCCGGGCGCCGGGGAGGCGGCGGGCGACGCGCCGCCCGCCGAGCGGCCGGAGAGCGGTCCCGCCGGCCGGCCCGGGGACGCCTCCGGCGACCGGCCCGGCAGCTTCATCGTGTACGCGCCGGGCGTCGGGCCGCGCGACTGGTCTGCCGACAAGCCCTCCGACGACGACTTCGACGAGGACGACGAGGACGGCGAGGGCCACTTCACACCGCCCGAACCGCCGCCGCTGCCGCAGGCCGACGTGACGACCAAGTTCGCCTGGATCGCGGTGCTGGGCGGCCCGCTGCTGCTGATCGTCATGATGCTGCTCCAGCAGCCGGTGACGTGGTGGATCACCACGCTGGGGATCGGCGGATTCCTGGGCGGCTTCGCGACGCTTGTCGCCCGTATGAAGGGCGATGATGACGATGAACCCCGGCCCGGGGGTGGTGCGGTCGTCTGACGGTGGCTCCACCGTCGTGGCTGGTCGCGCCCACGCGGCGGAGCCGCATATCGACACGCCCCGCGCCCCTTACGGGGCCGGTACCCGTAGCGCCGCCAGCACCGGCAAGTGATCGGATGCCGCCCGCAGGTCGGCTTCCTCGACGCCCGGCAGGTCGATCGGTACGCCGCACGCCAGGACCTCGACGCCGGAGGTCGTGAACACCCCGTCGATGCGCTGGTGCGGATCGTGCGGCGTGGAGGTGTACTCGCCGCCCCAGGGCGCGGCCTGCCAGGCGTCCGTCAGCGAACCGGCCAGCCGCCGGAAGCTGCGGCCCTTGGGCCGGTCGTTGATGTCGCCGCCGGCCACCGCGTGCGGCGCGTCCAGCAGCGCGAGCCGTTCCAGGAGCAGCCCCGCCTGCTCGTACCGCTCCGCCGCGCTCAGGCTCAGGTGCGCGCTGAGCACGCCGAGCCGCGCTCCCCCGATGCGCAGCACCGCGGTCGCGAAGCCGCGCCGGTGCAGCCCCGGGGACTTCGGCAGCAGGATGTCCTCGGCGCGCTCCACGTGGGCGCGGAGCGAGGTGAGGATCAGCGGGCCGCAGGCGGTCGCGCCGCCCGTGGCGTACACCAGCTCCGATTCCCGGGCCAGGGCCGCCGCGGCCTTCCGCCAGCGGAAGAAGCGCGGCGCCTCCTGGATGAGCGCGACGTCGGGGGCGCAGGCCCGGATGACCCTGGCGAGCGCCGCCCGGTCGTCACGCATCGAGCGGATGTTGTAGCTGAGCACACGGACGACGGCCGAGCCGTCGGACTCGGTAACGGACCGCGGGAATCCGGCCTCGGTCTCCGGGCGCTCGGCCACCACCGCGTCAGCCCTGGCGCGCGAGGTCGGCGGCGCCGACCAGGCCGGCCTTGCCGCCCAGCTGCGCGGCGAGCACCTGTGCGTGCGGCCGCCACTGATTGCCGACCAGCCAGCGCCGGAAGGACTTGCGGATCGGGTCCAGGACCAGCTCGCCCTCGTCGGAGACGCCGCCGCCGACGATGAAGGCGGAGGGGTCGAAGAGCGAGGCGAGGTCGGCCAGGCCCGCGCCGGCCCAGCGGGCCAGCTCGCGGAACGAGTCGATGGCGACCGCGTCGCCGTGGCGCGCGGCCTCGCTGATGTGCCGGCCCTCGATGCCCTCGGAGGTGCCGTCGCCCAGGCTCAGCAGGACCTTGGCGTTCTCCGGGGTCGCGAAGGCGCGCTGCTTGGCGTACCGCAGGAGCGCGCGCCCGGAGGCGTACTGCTCCCAGCACCCCTGGCTGCCGCAGCCGCAGAGCAGGCCGTCGGGGACGACCCGGATGTGGCCGAACTCCGCGGCGACGCCGAAGCGGCCGCGGCGCAGCTTGTTGCCGATGATGATGCCGCCGCCGAGGCCCGTGCCGAGCGTGATGCAGATGACATCGCTGTGGCCCTGGCCGGCGCCGAACTTGTACTCGCCCCAGGCCGCGGCGTTCGCGTCGTTCTCCACCACGACGGGGAGGCCGACGCGCTGCTCGACGTTGTCCTTGAGCGGCTCGTGGCGCCAGTTGATGTTCGGGGCGAAGAGCACCGTGGCGCGCTTCTCGTCGACGTACCCGGCGGCGCCGATGCCGACGGCCTCGACCTGATGGCCGGCCCCGACGCTGCGGACCGCGTCGGCGATGGCCTCGGTCAGCGCCTGGGAGGTCGGCGGGGTCGGCACCTTGCACGTCTCGAGGATCGTGCCCTCTTCGTCGACCACGCCGGCCGCGATCTTCGTGCCGCCGATGTCGACGCCGATGGTGAGTCCCATGTGTCCCTCAGTTTTCCGGTCGAACCCCGCCAACGGACAACCGTACCGGAGCCGGGGGCCCACCGGAGGCCAATGGATCACCAGCCGGACACCTGACCGCCGCAGCGGACCTGTCGGAGAGGACCGGTCCGGGCCGGTCCTCCGATAAAGACCGGTCCGCTAGTCGAGGTCGATCCGCTCGCTGCCGCCCGCGCCCGCGGGGCCGTCGTCGTCGCGCGGTCCGCCGCCGGGGCGCTCCGGGCCTTCCGCCCGCGGGCCGCGTGCCGTGGCGTCCCGGTCGTCGGCGGCGCCCCGGGTCCAGCGGCGCTCGCCCGCCTCGACGGCGGAGCGGTAGGCGGCGAGCAGCTCGGAGCCGGCCGCCGCGAGGTGGTCGAAGACGTCGGGGTTGCGCTCGATAACCGGCTCGACGGCGGCCCTGGCCTGCTGGAGGAACTGGTTGACCGCGCCCTTCGCGGCCATGCCGCCGACCGCGCCGGGCAGCTGGATGCCGGCGAGCTTGTCGGTGACGGCCTCGGCGAGCTTGCGCAGCTCCTCGGCGGCGCTGCCCGGCTGCCGGCCGTGCTCGGTACGGTGGCGGGCCCGCTCCGCCGCCAGGTCCTCGGCGCATGCCTGTTCCCAGGCGTCGTGGTCCGGCCGGTGGGGGTTGTCGGCGGGGCGCTCGGTGTCATCGCTCATGACGGGCTCCTGGCGGCGGTACGTCGGAGTGCGGGTGCTTCCGACGTTACCGGAATGGCGGTACTCACCGGCCCCGGAGCCCGGGACCTGCACCGTTCGTTCATTGACCGGACGGCCCGCCGCGCTCTCGGGGCCACAGGTCGGGGTCGGGGGTGAAACGGACGTGCAGTACCCCGTCGCGCAGCCCGGCGCCGGAGACGGTGCAGCGGCGCAGCGCGGAGGGGAGCGTACGGATGCGCCGGAAGGGGCCGACCGTGATGATCAGTTCGTCGCCGCGGCGGACCAGGCCGAGGGCGTCACGGGCCGCGCCGGGCAGCGGCAGCCGCCAGACCAGCAGCCCGTCCTCGGCGAGGCGGTCCGCCACGGTCCCGTCGAGGTCCGCGCGGCGCGTACCGCCGTCCGTGGCACCCTCCGCGGCACAGTCCGCGGCGCCGTCCGGCCCGCCGATCAGCTCGGCCAGCTCGGCCAGCTCCGCCGTCCCGCGGGGATCGCGGCCCAGGTGCGGTACCTCGTGCACCGGCACCCCGGCGAACTCCTCCCGCAGCTCCTTCAGGGCGGCCTGCTGCTGACCGGAGAGTCCGGCCAGGAACGGGTCGGCGGAGCCTGCGGGCAGCAGCCGGTTGGCGACCACGGCGTCCAGCCGGTGGCCGAAGAGGGCGAGGCCGGCGCGGGTGGTGCGCAGGTCGGCGGCGCCGGCCGGGCCGGGCTCGACGACCAGCCGGACGCTGGTGCCCGGGTCCTCGATGACCGCCTGCACGGCGGCCAGTTCGCCTTCCCAGCGCGCGGCGGTCTCGTACACCTTCTGCGCGGGCATCGGGACCCCGGCGAGCTGGGCGAGCACCGGGCGCAGCGCGCGGGCCGCCTGCCGCTCGGCGGGCAGCAGCCGGCGCAGGCCCCGGCGGGCCTGCTCGGGCAGGGCGAGCAGCCGGACGGCCCGGTCGGCGGGCGGCAGGTCGACGACGACCAGGTCCCAGGCGCCGGCCTCGTGCGCGGCGCGCAGCGCGTGCAGCAGCGCGAAGATCTCCGCGCCGGGGAGTTCGGTGAGCTCGTCCTCGTCCAGCGGGGTGGCGCCCAGCAGGTCGAGCGCGGCCGCCGCGCGCTCCTGGAAGGCCAGGAACTCGCGGCGGAAGTGGTCGGCGGTGTCGACTCTCAGAGCCCACAGGCCGGGCGCGGGCTCGGTGGGCTCGCCGGTCAGCGGCGTGCCGAGGACCGCCTCGGGGACGCCGCTCTCCAGGGTGAGGAAGAGGACGCGCTGCCGCCGGGCCGCCGCGAGGGCGGTGGCGGCGGCGACGGTGGTGCGGCCCGCGCCGCCGGGGCCGGTGACGAGGACCGTGCGCACGCTCAGCCGCTCGCGGCCTCGTCGGAGGAGCCCGGGGCGCCGCTCTCGACGCGCTTCTTCAGGCCGGCCAGCGCGCGGTCGATGATGACCTTCTCGGCCTTGCGCTTGATCATGCCGAGCATCGGGATCTTGACGTCGACGGTGAGCTGGTACGTGACCTCCGTACGCGCCCCGCCGTCCAGCGGCGCGAGGCGGTAGGAACCGTCCAGGGCGCGCAGCATCTGGGACTTGACGAGCGACCAGGCGACCTCGTGCTCGCCGGTCCAGGTGTAGGCGAGGGTGTGGTCGTCCTTGATGGCGCCGGCGTCCAGCACGAGCCGGACCTGCTGCGCGCGGCCCTGGTCGTCCTTCTCCAGTACCTCGGCCTCCTTGACCTCACCGGTCCATTCCGGATAGCGGTCGAAGTCGGCGATCACTCCCATCACATCGGCGGGTACCGCCTCGATCGTGATGCTAGAGCTGGTGTGTTCGGCCATCGCCGTGACTCCTCCATGCCGATTCATGCCGGTGCGCCGACTCGTGGGGCCCGTGTCCGGACGGTGCGGACGACCGTGTCCGACCCTGCTGCTGAAGGCTACCGCGCGGCGGGGGCCGCCCCGACCCGCGGTCCGCGGGCGTGGCCCGGTGCGCCACGGGTGTCCACGGGTATCCGCGGGTGTCCACGGGCCGCGCGGGTCACCACTCCAGCGCGAATGGCGTCCCAGTGGCATTGAAATGCCCGACATTGATGCATTCTGTCCGGCCGATCCGCATCCGGCGGGACAGCGGCTGGTGGACGTGGCCGAAGAGGGAGTAGCGCGGGCGGGTGCGATGGATGGCGTCGAGGAGGGCGCGGCTGCCGCGTTCGAAGCGGCGGGCGACGGTGTCGTAGCAGAGGTCGGGGACGTCGGGCGGGATGTGGGTGCACAGCACGTCCACCTCGCCGACCGCCTCGACCTTCGCGGCGTACTCCTCGTCGCTGATCTCGAAGGGCGTGTTCATCGCGGTCCGCAGGCCGCCGCCGACGAAGCCGAAGACCCGGCCGCCGATCTCCACCCGCTGGCCGTCCAGGACGGCGGTGCCGGGACCGGCGAACTCCGGCCAAAGACGGGGGAGATCGACATTGCCGTAGGTGGCGTACGTCGGAGTGGGGAACGCGGCGAACATTTCGGCGTACTGCTTGCGCACCGCGCCCTCGATGGCGGCGTGCCGGTCCCGCCCCGCCCACAGCCTGCGGCCCAGCTCACGCGCCTCCTCGAAGCGGCGGGCCGTGCGCAGTTCGACGAGCCGGTCGGCGTTCTCGGTGCCGAAGAGGTCGGGGAAGATGCCGCGCGAGTGGTCGGCGTAGTCCAGGAAGAGGACCAGGTCGCCGAGGCAGACCAGGGCATCGGCCCCCTCCCCCGCGGTGGCGAGGTCCCGGCTGTTGCCATGTACGTCACTGACCACATGTACGCGCATACGGCTCAGATTAGGCCCCCGGAACGGCTGCCGGGAGACCCCCCTCACCTGCGGTTACTTCCGAGTCACCGAAAGCCTGGACTACGCTGCGCGTAAGCCGTCCGGATGTGTGTGACGCATAAAACATCTGGGCGGGACCCCCTATCCCCGAAGGCATACCGATGGGTAACGTCCGGGCAGTCCAATCCCCCTTGCCTGATCATGGACCGCAGCCGGCCTGACGCATCGCGTGGTGACGCCGGCGCCACCGAGGAGCAGCAGTCTTGCGCGAGTTCAGCCTTCCGGCCCTGTACGAGGTCCCCGCGGACGGCAATCTGACGGATCTCATCCGCCGGAATGCCGCGCAGCACCCCGATGTCGCGGTCATCGGCCGCAAGGTCGCCGGCCAGTGGCAGGACGTCACCGCCGCCGCGTTCCTGACCGAGGTACGCGCCGTGGCCAAGGGCCTGATCGCCTCCGGCGTCGGGCCCGGCGACCGTGTCGGCCTGATGTCCCGCACGCGCTACGAGTGGACGCTGCTGGACTTCGCCATCTGGAGCGCGGGCGCGGTCACCGTCCCCGTCTACGAGACCAGCTCCCCCGAGCAGATCCAGTGGATACTGGGCGACTCCGGCGCCGTGGCCTGCCTGGTGGAGACGCCCGGGCACGAGGCCGCGGTGGAGTCGGTGCGCGACCGGCTCCCGGCCCTCGCCAACATCTGGCAGATCGAGCGGGACGCGATAGCCCGGCTGCACGCCGCGGGCGACGGGATGCCGGACGAGGAGGTGGACGCGCGCAGCGCCCTCGCCGACGCCGACTCCCCCGCCACCATCGTCTACACCTCCGGCACGACGGGCCGCCCCAAGGGCTGCGTCCTCAGCCACCGCGCCTTCTTCGCCGAGTGCGGCAACATCGTCGAGCGGCTGCGCCCCCTCTTCCGTACCGGCGACTCCTCCGTACTCCTCTTCCTCCCGGTCGCGCACGTCTTCGGGCGCCTGGTCGAGGTCGCCTCCGTGATGGCCCCCATCAAGCTCGGCCACGTCGCGGACATCAAGCACCTCACCGACGAACTGGCCGCGTTCAAGCCCACGATGGTGCTCGGCGTGCCGCGCGTCTTCGAGAAGGTCTACAACACCGCGCGGGCCAAGGCGCAGGCCGACGGCAAGGGCAAGATCTTCGACAAGGCCGCGGACACCGCGATCGCCTACAGCCGCGCGCTGGACACCCCGGCCGGCCCGTCGATGAGCCTGAAGTTCAAGTACAAGGTCTTCGACCGGCTGGTCTACGGCAAGCTGCGCGCCGTGCTCGGCGGCCGCGCCACGCACGCGATCTCCGGCGGCGCGCCGCTGGGCGAGCGGCTCGGCCACTTCTACCGCGGCATCGGCTTCACCGTCCTGGAGGGCTACGGCCTGACCGAGTCCTGCGCCGCGACCGCCTTCAACCCCTGGGACCGGCAGAAGATCGGCACGGTCGGCCAGCCGCTCCCCGGCTCCGTCGTCCGCATCGCCGACGACGGCGAGGTCCTTCTGCACGGCGAGCACCTCTTCACCACGTACTGGAACAACGAGCAGGCCACGGCGGAAGCGCTGTCCGACGGCTGGTTCCACACCGGTGACATCGGCACCCTGGACGAGGACGGCTACCTCGCGATCACCGGGCGCAAGAAGGAGATCCTGGTGACGGCCGGCGGCAAGAACGTCGCGCCCGCCGTCATCGAGGACCGCATCCGAGCGCACGCGCTGGTGGCCGAGTGCATGGTCGTCGGCGACGGCCGGCCCTTCGTCGGCGCGCTGGTCACCCTCGACGAGGAGTTCCTGCCGCGCTGGGCCACGGAGCACGGCAAGGTGGGCAAGAGCGCCGCCGAGCTGACCGAGGACCCGGAGCTGCTGGCCGCGGTCCAGCGCGCGGTGGACGACGGCAACGCGGCGGTCTCGCGCGCCGAGTCGGTACGCAAGTTCCGCGTCCTGCCGAACCAGTTCACCGAGGAGTCGGGGCACGTCACCCCGTCGCTCAAGCTCAAGCGCAACGTGGTCGCGAAGGACTTCGCCGAGGACATCGAAGCGCTGTACCGGGGCTGAGCGCCCCGTACGTACGACGTCGGCCGGCCCGCTTGTCCGCGGGCCGGCCGGCGTCGTTCCGGAGCGGCTGCCCTCGTTCCCGGGGGCTAGAGCAGCTCCTTCAGGCGTTCAGCCAGCAGGTCCCAGCGCCACTTCTCCTCGACCCAGGCGCGGCCGCGCTCGCCCATGGGGCGGCGCAGGGCCGGGTCCTGGAGGAGGGGGACGATGCGGTCGGCGGCGGCGGTCGGGGAGCCGCCCGGCACGACCCAGCCGGTCTCGCCGTCCAGCACCGCGTCCGGGGCACCGCCCGAGTCGCCCGCCACGACCGGCAGCCCGGTGGCGGACGCCTCCAGGTAGACGATGCCCAGGCCCTCCACGTCCAGGCCGCCGCGCCGGGTGCGGCAGGGCATCGCGAAGACGTCGCCCGCGCCGTAGTGGGCGGGCAGCTCCTCCCACGGGACGGCGCCGGTGAAGTACACGTCGTCGGCCACACCGCGGTTGTCCGCGAGGGCGCGCAGGTCCTTCTCGTACGGGCCGCCGCCCACGATCAGCAGGGCCGCGCCCGGCACCGCCGCCCGGATCCGCGGCATGGCCTCGATCAGGGTGTCCTGGCCCTTGCGCGGCACGAGCCGGGACACGCACACCACGACCGGGCGGTCGGCGAGCCCCAGGCGGGCCCGTACCTCCTCGCCGCCGGAGCCGGGGTGGAAGGTCTTCTCGTCCACGCCGGGCGGCAGTTGGGCCATCCGCCCGGCGGCCGCGGGGGTCAGCGCCCGCGCGATCCGGGAGCGGGTGTACTCGCCCAGGTACGTGATCGTGTCCGTGCCCTCGCCGATCCGCCGCAGCAGCTCCCGCGAGCCCGGCAGCTGCGCCCAGCCCGCCTCGTGGCCGTGGGTGGTGGCCACGATCCGGCGCGCGCCGGCCGCGCGCAGCGCGGGCGCCATCAGCCCGAGCGGGGCCGCGGCGCCGAACCACACGGACGTACAGCCGTGTTCGCGCAGCAGGGCCGCTGCGCGGCGGGTCACCCGGGGGGTCGGCAGGAGCATCGTGGTGCGGTCACGGAAGACGGGGTACGGCTGCGCCGCGTCGAAGGCCGCGGTGGCCGCGGTGCCGTCCGCGCCGCGCTTCCAGGTCGAGGCGTAGACGACGACCTTCTCCGGGTCGAGACGCAGCGCCATGCTGTGCAGGAATGCCTGGATGCCGCCGGGGCGGGGCGGGAAGTCGTTCGTGACGATGAGGGTCTTGTCCATCAGGGCCGACAGTAGCGCGTGCCGCATGGGGCGCCCCGTGAGGGGCGCGGGGAACTGCGCGAGCAACCACAGCGGCGGGAAAGGTACGGACCTCGTACCTCAGCCCAGCGCACGCTGCACGTACGTTCGCCACTTGGCCGTGAACTCTGCCGTTGAGAGATGCAGCTCCTCGCGCATCGTCCGGTCCAGGCCCGCCGCGCCCTCGGGCGCATGGGCCATCGCCCGATAGAAGGCCACCAAGCGGTCCTCGCCCCACGTGTCGGCGATCAGGCGGCAGGCCAGCCAGGCGCCCTCGTACGCGCGGTTCAGGCGGTCGGCGCCCGCGTCGAAGGTGAAGTCCGCCGCGGTCGGCAGCCGCTCCGGCAGGCGGCCCGCGGCCACCGCGCGGGTCAGTTCCGGTGCGGCGGCGCGCGGCGTGCGCCGTGCCGTGCGGTAGGCGGTCCAGTCGGCGAAGCCCTCGGAGAGCCACAGCGGGGTGGCGGCCGTCGTCACGGCACGCGTGGCGACGTGGGTCGTCTCGTGGGTGAGGACGATGCGGCGGCCGAGGTCGCTCAGCTCCCCGTACGCCTGCGGGTTCACGATCACCCGGTCCGCCGGTGCCCGGTTCGAGGCGCCCGCCTCGCCCGTGGTGACGGCCGCGATCCCCGTGTACGCGGAGTCGTCCGAGGAGCCCAGCAGCTCGGCCATGCGGCGCACCGAGTCCGGCGCCTCGACCACCACCTTGCGCGACCAGCGGCCCGGCCAGGCGTCCGCGACGGCCGGCACCGCGGCGTCCGTGCGCCGGGCCAGCTCGCGCAGCCGCGCCGCGGACTGCCCGGTGCCCAGCACCAGGCTGCGCTCGCCGCGCACGAGCCGGACCCGGCCCTGGTCCCACAGCTGACGCGCCGTCCGCTTGCCGTTCGGCGCGCCGTCGGTGTCCGAGGTGATCCGCCAGTGGCCGTCGCGCCGGGTGAGGGTGAGGTACTGGACGGCCGTGACGGGCGCGGTGTCGTATCCGGCGAGGCGGTAGCGGAGCCGGACCTCGGCGGCGACGCGGGGGCCGCCGCCCGCCGCGGCGGGGAGCGGGAAGGCGCCGGTGCGCACGAGGCGGTAGCGCCAGTCGGCGAGCGGCACGCCACGCAGGTTCGCGAACATCGCCCGCTGCCGGTCCCGGAAGCCGTCCGCCGCCGGGTCCACCGAGGCGAGGAAGGCGCCTTCGTCCCGGTCGCGGACGGCGGCGGCGCGAGCGTCCAGCACCTGCCGCACGGCCGTACTGTCGGTCACTTCGCGGGAGGGGCCGCCGCAGCCCGTGAGCACCGCGAGCAGCAGGGCCAGACAGGCCGCCGCCCAGGTCACCGCCGTGTGCCGCCGGTACGGCCGCCGCATTTCCACCACGCGCCGAATCGTACGCGTGAGCGGATACCGGCGGACAACATTCGGACGCTCGTCAGCCGCTTCCGGTGGGACCGGCCTCAGACCCGGGTCACCCCGGACACCGGCATCATGCCGACCGGGTCGTACCGCACCTGCGCGCCCGGGTGCGGCGCGTGCACGACCTGCCCGTTGCCCACGTACATCGCGACGTGGCTGGCGTCGGAGCGGTAGATGACGAGGTCGCCGGGGCGGGCCTGGGACAGCGGGACCTGGCGTCCGGCGTACCGCTGCGCCTGCGAGGTGCGCGGCAGGGAGACCCCAGCTCTGGCGTACGCCCACTGCATCAGCCCGGAGCAGTCGAAGGAGCGCGGGCCCGAGGCGCCCCAGACGTACGGGGCGCCGACCGCCGAGCGGGCCGCGGCCACCGCGAGCGCGGACCGGCCGGAGAGCCCCGAGAGTTCGGTGAGCTCCGGGAGCACACCGTCGCGGGCGCCGCGCGAGGCGCGGGCGTAGGCCGCCCGGTCGCGCGCGGGCAGGGAGGCGAGCAGCTGCCGGGCCGCGCCGAGTTTCCGCTCGACGGCGTGCTTGTGGCGGGCGACGGCGCGCCGGGCCTCCTCCAGCCGGGCCAGCCGGCCGGCGGCCTCCCGGCGCTCGCGCTGCAGCACCCGCTCGGCGTCCACCAGCCGGTTCAGCCGTCCGGCCTGGGCGGTGCCGAGCCGGTTCAGGGTCTGCGCCTTGTCGAGGTAGTCGGCGGGGCGCGCGGAGAGCATCAGGGCGAGCGAGGGGTCCACGCCGCCGGAGCGGTACTGGGCGGCGGCCATCGCGCCGAGCCGGTCGTGCAGGCGGTTCACGCGTTCCTGGGCGCGGGCCGCGCGGTCCTGGAGTACCGCCACCTGGTCGCGCAGCTCGGCGGTGCGTTCCTTGGCGCCGTTGTACCGCTCGGTGGCCCGTTCAGCGCGGGCGTAGAGCGCGTCGACGCGCGAGGTGAGCTGCGCGTGGCTCGCGGTGCGGCCGGTGCCGGTACCGGGGTCGGCGGTCGCCGGGACCGCGGTCAGCGCGGCGGCGGTGGCCGCGGCGGCGGCCGACATCAGCGTGATCCGTGCCGGGCCCTGCGGGCCGGCCGGCGAGGAACGGCGGTGGGACGCCACGTGAGGCCGCACTCCCTTCCCGTGCAGCCCCTGCCGCCCGGGGCGGGCGGTCCGTGTCCGGCGGCTGCGAGGGCAGACAGTAATCGCGCCGGTACACCCCGGCCAAAGACCTCCGAACCCGCACAAAAATCCGCCTCGCCGGTGACTGTGCAGGTCACCGGCGAGGCGGTAAGTCAGGGGCGGCTGCCGCAATTCCCCCGATCGGGCGGCACGTTCGGACGTTTCCGGCGTGTCGGAGCCGCCCGTCGTCACGCAGCGTCGGCCGCGTAGCGCGTCAGACGCGGACGCCGTACATGTCAGACGCGGACGCCGTACATGAAGGGCATGTTGTCCATCGACTCGAAGCGCACCGCGGCGCCCGGCTTCGGCGCGTGCAGCACCTGGCCGTTGCCCGCGTACAGGCCGATGTGGTGCAGGTCGCTGTAGAAGAGCACCAGGTCGCCGGGCTTGAGCTGGCCGCGGCCGATCTGGGTGCCGGCGGTCGCCTGCTCCTGCGAGGTGCGCGGCAGCGACTGGCCGGCCTGCTGGTACGCCCAGGAGGTCAGGCCCGAGCAGTCGAAGGAGGACGGGCCGGTGGCGCCCCAGACGTAGGGCGAGCCTATCTTCGTCTTCGCGGCGGCGAGGGCCGCGGCGGCCCGCTGCGAGCTGGGGACGGCGCTGCCGAGGTCGACCCGGCTGTTGGCGCGGTTGGCGCGCTCCTCCTTGGCCTGGAGCGCCGCGCGCTCCTTGGCGGTGAGGGTGTTGAGCAGCTTCTGCGCCTTGGCGAGCTTGCCCTGGATCTCGTCCTTCTTGTCACCCAGCGCCTTACGGGTGTCGGAGAGGTCCTTGATCTTGCCGGCGGCCTCTTCGCGCTCCTGGGACAGGGTGCGCTGCTTGTCCGCGATGACCTTCAGCTGCGAGGCCTGCTTGCCGCTCAACTGGTCGAGCGTGGAGGCCTTCTCCAGATAGGTGTCCGGGTCGCCGGAGAGGAAGAGCTGCACCGAGGGGTCGATGCTTCCGCTGCGGTACTGGCCCGAGGCCACCGTGCCGATGCCCTTGCGGAGCTTGTTCAGGTCTTCCTGGCCACGGGCGACCTTGTCCTGGAGGCGGTCGACCTCCTTCTGCAGCTTCTGCTGGTCCTCCTTGGCACCGTTGTACTTCTCGGTGGCCTGCTCCGCCTGCTCGTAGAGCTTGTCGACCTCGGACTTGACTTCTTCCTTGGTCTGCTTCGGCGCGGCCTGGGCGGCCTGGGAGGACAGGGCGACCGCAGCGGCGGCGGTCGCGGTGAACACGGTGACGCGCGTGCGGCTCGGCTGCTTGGGTCGACGGTGGGACGCCACGGGGGCGAGCTCCTTCTTCCTTCAGCCGCCTACCGGGTGGTGGGGGAACTGGGATCCCCGGCTCCGCGTGAACGCCGCGGACTCGGCGGTTCCTTCACTGTTCATCCCGGTTGGATGATCAACTGCATGAAGGCTCGGGCCTGACCTTAGTAACCGAGTTGTGATCGCTTCAAATCTTCACGGGAAAAAACTTGGCCACACGCGCATCCTTTACCAATGTGGCACCGCCCGTAGCAGGTAACTGACGCTCCGAGACCGCCTGAAGGGCTGCGGAGTGTTCTATCCCACACCTTCCGCACCACGCCCGACGCCCGTTCAGGTACGGGCAAGTCGCTTGAGAAGAAGGGCCGATGCCACCGGGCGGGCCCCCGCCTTCGCCACGCCGTCGGCCACTTCGCGGTCGGTGGAGACCACCACGACGGGGCGGCCGGGCGGTTCGGCCCGTACCAGCTGACGAATCAACTCATCGGCCGTTACGCCCGGTTTGCTGAAAAGAACCCGTACGCCCCGCGGTGGGGCGAGCAGTACCGGCGCGGCCAGCTCGGCGCCGTCGAAGACACATGTCATCTCGGCGCCGGTCTGCGCGGCCAGCACGGCCAGCCCGCCCAGCAGCCGCAGCCGCTGCTTGTCCAACGGCATCGTCGGATAGCCGGTCTTGGTGACGTTGTAGCCGTCCACCACGAGGTGGGCCTGCGGCAGCGCCAGGAGCTGGTCCAGCAGCGCCGGGTCCATGTCGGACAGGGCGCGCGCCGCGACGTCCTTCGGGGTCATCCGGCCCGGCTCGACCGCGTCGACCGTGTCGGCGGGGTGCACATTGGCCGGCGGCAGCGCCAGTTCGCGGCGGAGACCCTGCGCCGCGTCCAGGACGGTGTCCAGGAGCAGTCGCAGGCGCATGTCCTCGACGCTGCGCCCCTCCCGCGCGGCGCGGCGCCCCGCTTCGAGCGCCGACTCCGCCTCCGCGACCCGGGCCTTGAGCCGGCGCATCTCGCTGTCGCTGGTCGCCTTGTCCGTGGCCGCGGCGGAGCGCAGCGACTCGGTCTCGTCCTCCGCCTTGCGCGCCGCGGCCTGCGCGCGCTTCACGTCGCTGAGCGCGCTGCGCAGCTTGCGCTGCAGCGCGTCGTTCTCCTTGCGCGCCGCTTCGAGCTCGCCTCTCGCCCGGTCGGCCTCCGCGCGGGACGCCGCCCGCGCCTCGGCCAGCTCCTCCCGCAGCCGGGCGAGCTCCCGCTCGGCCTCCTCGCCGGCCCGCTGCTCGTCCGCGCGCCGGACCTCCTCGCCCACGGCGGCGACCAGCTTCGCCCAGCCCGGCGGGCGCAGAACGTAGGCCGCCGCCGCGACATCCATCGGGTCGGCGGCGGCGGGCGGGGTGCCCTGCTGCAGGGCTTCGGCCAGTTCGGCCTGGGTCTCGCGCAGCCGGGCCGCGATCCGCTGCCGGAAGACCGGATCGCTCTCCAGCGACGCGGCCATCGCGTTGCCCGCGAATTTCACCCGCCGGGAGGGTGTGAAGCGGGCGTACTGGCGCAGAGGTGGCGGGAGTTCGGCGACCGTCAGGCCGCCGAAGGACTCCGCGGTGAGCGCCACGACACGGCGCCGCACGCCCTCGGGCAGGGGACGGTCGAGCACTTCGTCGGCCGCACCGGCCTCCGGATCGCGCTCTTCCCCCTCATGCCCTGCTGGACGCTCCACCACTGCTGCACCGCTCCGATCTCAGACGTCCGCGCCGGGGCGGTCCACCAGCTCGATCTGGTCGACCGCGTTGCACCAGCGGCAGCGGACGGACTCGATGCTCTCACTGAGCACCTCGCGCTCCTCGACCTTGGGCTCGCCGGCCAGGTCGAGGTGGACGTACTCCACCACCTTGGACTGGCGGGTCACGTCGAAACGCGTGAGGTTGCCACACAGGGTGCAGCGCCACCGGGTTTCGGCCGTCGGCAGGGGAACAGCCATTGTGTCGTCCTCTTTCGTCAAGCGTCGTACGTTGTGCGGGTTCTCGCGGTGCGCCGTCGGACTGCGGAAGTACGGAAAGTACTGCCCGTAACCCTACGGCCTGGTGGCGACCGGGTGCCGTCCCCGCCCGGGTACCGGAACACGGCGAGGCACTCTGTCCCCTTTGTGGCTATTACGCCATGATCACTTCATGTCGGCCTCGTTTCCGTCCCCGCGGACCGTGTTCTCCCGTATGACCAACGTCCTCATCGGCATCTGCTGCGTGGTGTTCGTCATCGGCCCGGCCTCGGGGCTGAACGGGATACACGGCACCGGCGAATCGCTCCTGCAGGCACAGAGCGCGTACTTCGCCCGCTGGGGCGTCATCCCCCGCGACCTGTGGAGCGGCGATCCGAAGGCCCTGCTCACCCCGCTCACCGCGCTCTTCGTGCACGGCAGCTGGCTGCACCTGCTGGGCAACATGCTCTTCCTCTACGTCTTCGGGGGCATGGCCGAGGCCAGAATGGGCCGGCTGCACTTCGCGGTCTTCTACGTCCTGACCGGTTACGTGGCCCTGATGGGCTACGCGGCGGCGCACGCCGAGTCGGGCCAGACCCTGGTCGGCGCGTCCGGATCGATCTCCGGCGTGCTCGGCGCCTTCCTCTACCTCTTTCCCCGCGCGCGGGTGACCAGCCTCTTCCCGTTCCTCTTCTTCCTGCCGCTGCGCTTCCCCGCCTGGGCGGTGCTGCTCTTCTGGTTCGCGCTGCAGTGGCTGGCCGCACAGCGCGCGGTCAACGGCCCCGGCGTCGCCTACCTGGCCCACGTCGTCGGCTTCCTGCTGGGCTTCCTGTACGCCTGGGTCCGCTACCACGTCCCGGCCGCTCCACCGCAGGCCGCGCCGGGCCTCCCCGGTAGGGTGGAGCCCACAGAACGGCCGACCGAGGGAGAGAGCCAACCGTGATCACTTCGATCGTGCTCATCAAGACCAGCGTGGACCAGATCCCGGAGATCGCCGAGAAGATCGCGGCGCTCGACGGCGTCAGCGAGGTCTACTCGGTCACCGGCGCGCACGACCTGATCGCGATGGTCCGGGTGGCCGAGCACGACGAACTGGCCGACGTCATCCCCGGCCGGATCAGCAAGGTCCCCGGCGTCGCCGCCACCGAGACCCACATCGCGTTCCGCACGTACTCCCAGCACGACCTGGAAGCGGCGTTCGCGATCGGACTGGACGCCTGAAACACCGCCCGCACGTCATCGCCGGACAGGCCGCAAAATCAAGCCCGTCCGGCGATTGAGGACACCGGCCGTAGGCCGGCCCGGCTCAGCCGCGGTCCGGGACGCAGCGCCCCTCCTCGGTCCGGTAGGACCACCGCGCGCCGTCCCGCACGAGCTCCTTCACCGCCGTGACGAACCGCTCCACGTGCTCGTCCGGCGTCCCGGCGCCGAAGCTCACCCGGATGGCGTTCAGCGACCGCTCCCCCGGCCTGGCGTCCGGCGCGCCGCACTCGCCCGGGTCCTGCGGGTCACTGCCCAGCAGCGTCCGCACGAGCGGGTGCGCGCAGAACAGCCCGTCCCGTACGCCGATACCGTACTCCGCGGACAGCGCGGCGGCGAAGTGCGAGCTGTTCCAGCCTTCCACGACGAACGACAGCACGCCCACCCGCGGCGCGTCGTCGCCGAACAGCGAGAGCACCTTCACCTCGGGCACCTCGGCGAGCCCGGCCCGCACCGTGCCGATCAGCTCCTGCTCCCGCGCGACCAGGTTGTCGAACCCGGCCTCGGTCAGCGCCTTGCACGCGGAGGCGATCGAGTACACCCCGATCACGTTCGGCGAACCGGCCTCGTGCCGGGCGGCCGTGGTGTGCCACTCCACCTGCACCCCGCCGTCCTCGCGCCGCGCGACCTTGCGGCTCGCGCCGCCGCCGGCCAGGTACGGCTCGGCGTCCTGCAGCCAGTCGGCGCGGCCGGCCAGCACGCCGGACCCGAAGGGCGCGTACAGCTTGTGGCCGGAGAAGGCCACCCAGTCCACGTCCAGCTCGGCGATGTCCACCGGGTGGTGCGGGGCCAGCTGCGCGGCGTCCAGCACGATGCGCGCGCCGTGCGCGTGCGCCGCGGCGGCCAGCTCGCGCACCGGCCACAGCTCACCGGTCACGTTCGACGCGCCGGTCACGCACACCAGCGCCGGGCCGTAGGGCTCGCGGTCCGCGAGCGCCTGCTCCAGCGTGTCGACCGCCTGCTGCGGGGTCCGCGGGGCGTTGAGGTACGTCACGCCGATGTCCGCCCGCTGCTCCCAGGGCAGCAGCGACGCGTGGTGCTCGGTCTCGAAGACGAACACCCGGGTGTGCGCGGGGAGCACGCCGGCCAGCAGGTTGAGCGAGTCGGTCGTCGAGCGGGTGAAGACGACCTGGTCCGCCTCCCGGCAGCCGAGGAACTCCGCGACCGTCTTCCGGCTGTTCTCGAAGAGGTCGGTGGAGAGCTGGGAGAGGTACCCGGCGCCGCGGTGCACGCTCCCGTAGTACGGCGCGTACGCGGCCACGTCGTCCCACACCCGCTGCAGGGCCGGGGCGCTGGCGGCGTAGTCCAGCGCGGCGTAGGTGACCTCGCCGCCGGTGACGAGCGGGACGCGCACGTCGCTGCCGAGGACGGGGAGCGGCGCGGCGGCGGTGCAGGCGGGCTCGGCGTCGGCGGTGTCGGCGGTGGCGAGGGCGGTTTCAGGGCGCACGGACATGGCGGAGTCTCCCGGGGATGCACGAGATGTGCGAAGTAGGCGAATGACACGCACAGGGCGTGGAAAGACCCGCGGGCGCACAGGTACCTCGGACAGAGGGGCGCCACAGGCGGGGTGTTGGGAAAAAGGGGCCTACAGGCCCTAGCGCATTCGCTGCATCACGGAAGAGCTCCCTCGATAACCAGGATCCCTGGCGAGGGATCCGCGCTTGCCGCCGGCCTTGCTGCCTGCGACCTGGTCATCACCCGGGGCACCCCGCCACGGACGGAGGGTTGCCGGACAGCAAGCCGGGGCCTAATCGCTGTCACTCGTGACCTGCCGAGAATCATGCCACATGATCGGAACGCCGCAAGGGGTGTCCGGGATGCGGACACCCCCTCGCGCCGCGGGACGTTACGCGTTCGAAGCAGCCACCCAGCGCTCCAACGTCGCCCGTGCCGCGCCCGAGTCGATCGACTCCGCCGCCTTCGCCATCCCCGCCGCGATCTGCTCGTTCAGCGGCGCGTCCGTCGGGGCCAGTGCCACCAGCGCCGCAGCGGAGTTCAGCAGGACCGCGTCCCGTACCGGACCCGGCTCGCCGGCCAGCAGGCGGCGGGCGACGTCCGCGTTGTACGAGGCGTCCGCGCCGCGCAGCGCGTCCACCGGCACCAGCTCGATGCCGACGTCGCGCGGGTCGAAGGACACCTCGCGCACGGTGCCGTCCCGGACCACCCACACCGTGGAGGTGGCCGTGGTCGTCAGCTCGTCCAGGCCGTCGTCGCCGCGGAAGACCAGCGCGGAGGAGCCGCGCTCGGCGAGCACGCCGGCCAGGATGGGCGCCATCCGGGCATCGGCCACGCCGGTGGCCTGGGCCGTGACCTTGGCCGGGTTGGTGAGCGGACCGAGCACGTTGAAGGTCGTGCGGATGCCCAGCTGGCTGCGGGCGGGTGCGACGTGCCGCAGCGAGGGGTGGAACTTCACCGCGAAACAGAAGGTGATGCCTGCTTCCTCGGCGACCTCCACCACCCGGCGCGGCGACAGGTCCAGGTTCACGCCGAGCTTCTCCAGGACGTCGGAGGCTCCGCTCGCGGAGGACGCGGCGCGGTTGCCGTGCTTGACGACCTTCGCACCCGTGCCGGCCACCACGATCGAGGACATCGTGGAGATGTTCACGGTCTTGGCGCCGTCGCCGCCGGTGCCGACGATGTCCACGCTGGGGCCCGGCACCTCGATGAGGTTGGCGTGCCGGTACATCGCGCTGACCAGCCCGGAGATCTCCGCGACCGTCTCGCCCTTGGCGCGCAGCGCCACCGCGAAGCCGGCGATCTGCGCGTCGCTGGCCTCGCCGCGCATGATCCGGTCCATCGCCCACTCGGTGGAGTCGGCGGAGAGGTCACTGCCTTCGAGGAGGGCGTTCAGCACGCCCGGCCAGGTGCGGGCCGCCACGCTGCCGCCGCCATCCGGGGTCACAACGTTCATGGTCCACGCTCCTGGGTGAGTCAAAAATCTTCACAGCGAGCCTATCGGGCCCGTAGGTACGCCGGAGGGCCCCGTCCGGTGCGCGGACAGGGCCCTCTGGGTGGCGTTCCTTGCTACGTGCTCGGGGTCACGGTGTCGATACCGCGGCCCCGCGGAGATCAGTGGTGGCCGTGGCCGCTGGTGATCTCCTCGTACTCCTCCACCGTCGGCTTCGGAATGTAGTTGTCCTCGCCGTAGAAGCCCTTGGAGAGCTTGGCGCGCAGCTTGTGCGAGCGCTTGATCTTGCGCTTGACGCCGTTCTCGTCGACCTCGGGGCCGATCTCCAGCGGCTTGGGCTGCTCGTGCTGGGTGAGCGCGTGCATCTGGTCCTGCGTGAGCGGCTCGTGCACCTCGATGAACTCACCGTGCGGCAGCCGCTTGATGATGCCGGACTCGCGTCCGTGCAGCACCTTGTCGCGGTCGCGCCGCTGCAGACCCATGCAGATCCGCTTGGTGATGATGAAGGACAGCACCGGGCCCACGAAGAACGCGATCCGGACGAACCAGCTGATCGAGTTGATCGACAGGTGGAAGTGCGTGGCCCACAGGTCGTTGCCACCACCGACGAGCATGACCAGGTAGGCGAAGAGCCAGGCCACACCGAAGCCGGTACGGGTCGGGGCGTTGCGCGGGCGGTCCAGCAGGTGGTGCTCACGCTTGTCGCCGGTGACCCAGGACTCGATGAACGGGTAGACCGCGATGGCCGCCAGCACCACCGGGAAGATGACGATCGGGATCAGTACACCGAAGTTGATGGTGTAGTGGCCCGCGATGTTCCACTCCCAGCCGGGCATGACGCGGATCAGACCCTCGGCGAAGCCCATGTACCAGTCGGGCTGGGCGCCGGTGGACACCTGGTCCGGACGGTACGGGCCGATGGCCCACACCGGGTTGATGCTCGCGATCGCGGCGATCACCGAGATCACACCGAAGACCAGGAAGAAGAAGCCTCCGGCCTTGGCCATGTAGACCGGCAGCAGCGGCATGCCGACCACGTTCTTCTCGGTCTTGCCGGCACCCGGGAACTGCGTGTGCTTGTGGTAGAAGACCAGGATCAGGTGCGCCACCAGCAGGCCGAGCATGATGCCCGGCAGCAGCAGGACGTGCACCGTGAAGAACCGCGGAATGATGTCGTGGCCGGGGAACTCCCCGCCGAAGATGAACATCTGCAGGTACGAGCCGACCAGCGGCATCGCCAGGATGACACCCTCGATGAAGCGGACACCGGTGCCGGACAGCAGGTCGTCGGGGAGCGAGTAACCGGTGAAGCCGGTGAACATGCCCAGGACGAACAGCAGGAAGCCGAACAGCCAGTTGACCTCGCGCGGCTTGCGGAAGGCGCCGGTGAAGAACACCCGCATCATGTGGACCATCATGCCGGCGAGGAACACCAGCGCGGCCCAGTGGTGGATCTGCCGGATCAGCAGGCCGCCGCGGACGTCGAAGCTGATGTCCAGCGTCGACTCGAAGGCCTGCGTCATCCGGATGCCGTGCATGGGCACGTAGGAGCCGTGGTAGACGACCTCGGCCATGCTCGGGTGGAAGAACAGCGTCAGGTAGACGCCGGTCAGGATGATGATGATGAAGCTGTAGAGGCAGATCTCACCGAGCATGAAGGACCAGTGGTCCGGGAAGATCTTGCGCATGTTGGACTTGGCGAGGCTGTAGATGCCCAGCCGGCCGTCCGCCCAGTCGGCGATCCGCTCGCCCCGCGGCGCCTGGCCGCGGCGCGCGTTGGTCGCGCTCGTCTCGTTACTCATCCGCGCTCCCAGAAGCTCGGGCCGACGGGCTCCGCGAAGTCGCTGACGGCTTCGAGGTAGCCGTCCTTCACCGTGATGTGCAGCTGCGGCAGGGGGTGACCCGCCGGGCCGAAGATCACGCGGCCACCGTCGGAAAGGTCGAAGGTGGACTGGTGGCAGGGGCAGAGCACGTGGTGCGTCTGCTGCTCGTACAGGGAGATCGGGCAACCGACGTGGGTGCAGATCTTCGAGTACGCCACGATGCCCTCGTGCGACCACTCAAGTTCCTGCTTGTCCTTGATGTTCTGCGGCTGGATCCGCACGAGCATCAGGGCGTCCTTGGCGATCTTCTGGTGGAACTCCTCGTCGCTCTCCTCCAGGCCCTCGGGCTTGGCGAAGGTGAGGGAGCCCACCGCGATGTCCTCGGGACGCAGCGGGAGGTTGGTGGACTGGTTGACCAGGCGGATGCCCTTCTTCCAGCCCGTGGTCCGGAGCTTCTTCTCCGGCAGCGGACCGAGGTCGCGCAGCAGCACCACACCGGACAGCGGCACCAGGGCCAGCGCGCCGAACATGGTGTTGCGGATCAGCTTGCGGCGGCCCATGCCGGACTCCGCGGCGCCTTCCCGGAAGTCGGCCATGACCTTGGCCTTGACCTCGGGCTCGGCCTCGATCGGGTGCCGCTCCTGGGCGACCTCCACGTCCGACATCAGCGTGCGGGCCCAGTGGACCGCGCCGGCGCCGATGCAGAACAGCGCCACGCCCAGCGTCAGGCCCAGCGCGAAGTTCAGCGCGCTGATGTGGCCGAGCGGCCAGACGTAGATGATCTTGTCGATCGGGAAGATCACGTACGAGGCGATGAAGCCGATCGTCGCGAGCATGGACACCGTGAAGAGCAGAGCCACAGTGCGCTCGGAGCGCCTGGCCGCCCGCTCGTCGATGTCCTGGATGCGGTGCTCGTGGGGGGGCAGGCCCGGGTCGGCGAAGGGGTTCTCCTTCGTCGCCACGTCACCGTGAGCGCCCTCGCGCCCACTGGGCAGGTTTTCTTCTGGCACGTCTGTGTGTCGTCCAGTCTCACTCATGACTTCTTGGCCTTCGCTGTCCGGGCTGCGACCCAGATGGCGACCGCGACCAGTGCGCCCAGGCCGAAGATGTAACCGAAGAGGCCCTCACTGACCGGGCCGAGACCGCCGAGGTCCATGCCGCCGGGGCTCGCGGTCTTGTCGCCGTTGACCTCACCGAGGTAAGCGACGATGTCCTTCTTGTTGGACTGCGAGAGAGTGCCGTCACCGAACGAAGGCATGTTCTGCGGGCCGGTCTCCATGGCCTCGTAGATGTGCTTCGGGTCCACACCGTCAAGCGCCGGTGCGAACTTTCCGTTGGTCAGGGCACCGCCCTTACCGGTGAAGTTGTGGCACTGCGCGCAGTTCGTACGGAACAGCTCACCGCCCTTGGCGATGTCCGCTCCGTCCTTGCTGTACTGCTCCTTGCCGGGCACGGAGGGACCGGCGCCGAGCGACGCGACGTACGCCGCCAGCTGGTCGATCTCGGCCTGGCTGTAGATGTTCTTCTTCTTCGGCACCTGGGCGCCGGGCTGCTGCGCGGGCATACGCCCGGTGCCGACCTGGAAGTCGACGGCGGCAGCGCCCACGCCGACCAGGCTCGGGCCGTCGGAGGTGCCCTGACCGCCGGTGCCGTGGCAGCTGGCGCAGCCCACGGCGAAGATCTTCTTGCCCTCCTTGATGGCAAGAGACTGGGCGGTGTCATCGGCCTGAGCCTTGTCCGCCGGCGCGAACGCGGCGTACAGCCCCCCAGTGACCGCCAGCGCGAAGAGTAGGACGACGAGCGCCGCCAGCGGATGGCGCCGTCGTGCGGAGAGCTTTTTCACGGATTACCCCGGTGTCAGGATCTTCTGCGTCGATGCTTTGGCTGTGTCTGTTCCGAATGCGGGTCCGGTGCGGGACCTGTTACCGGATCAGGTAGATCGTGGCGAAGAGGCCGATCCAGACGACATCGACGAAGTGCCAGTAGTAGGACACGACGATGGCCGCGGTGGCCTGTTCGTGGGTGAACCTCTTTGCCGCGTACGTCCTGCCCAGGACCAGCAGGAAGGCGATCAGACCGCCTGTCACGTGCAGTCCGTGGAAGCCGGTGGTCAGGTAGAACACCGAGCCGTACGGGCCGGACGAGAGCGAGAGACCCTCGTGCTTGACCAGCTCCGTGTACTCGAAGACCTGACCGCCGATGAAGATCGCACCCATGATGAAGGTGATCACGAACCAGGCCCGGAGCTTCTTGACGTCGCCGCGCTCGGCCGCAAAAACACCGAGCTGGCACGTCAGAGAGCTGAGCACCAGGATCGTCGTGTTCGTCGCGGAGAACGGAAGATTCAGCGCATCGGCGGATTCCTTCCAGTAATCAGCTCCGGTCACCGATCGGAGGGTGAAGTACATCGCGAAGAGGGCCGCGAAGAACATCAGCTCGGAACTCAGCCAGATGATGGTTCCGACGCTGGTGAGGTTCGGCCGATTGACCGACGGGTGCGCGTGCCCGGTTTCTACTGCTGTTGCTGTCGCCACGACCGACATTATGTCGGTCGCTTATCTTGCGCTCACTCCGGGGGGTGCCGTTCGGTGTGTCAAGGGGGTGTGCGCTGCCCGTACGGTCCAGTGCCGGCATCCCCCGAAGGGGGGAAGCACACGTTCCGCACACCCCTGACACCCCCGCTCCGACCAGTCCTGACGGGCCGTCGGGCGGAGCATTGATCCGTACGAACCCTCCTGCGCGGGCCCTTCCGGGCAGTAGCATCCGCTGAACGGGACCGGCCCCAGTGGTGCTCCCGTCGACGGTGCTCCCCAAAAGCGTGGAGGAACGATGCAGGCGACTGCCACGGTGCTGGTCTACAGCGACAACGCGGGCACCCGCGAGCAGGTGCGTCTCGCGGCCGGCCGGCGGCCCGCCGCCGACGTGCCGCAGGTGGAGATTGTGGAGTGCGCGACGCTCCCGGCCGTCCTCACGGCCCTGGAGCAGGGCGGCATCGACGTCTGCGTCCTGGACGGCGAGACCGCCCCGGCGGGCGGCATGGGCGTGTGCCGGCAGATCAAGGACGAGATCTTCCACTGCCCGCCGGTGCTGCTGCTGATGGGCCGCCCGCAGGACTCCTGGCTCGCGACCTGGAGCCGGGCCGACGCCGCGGTGACCCACCCGGTCGACCCGGTGGCGTTCGCGGACGCGCTGGCGGGGCTGCTGCGCCGCCGCCTGCTCGCGCAGACCTGAGGGCCGCCGGGCGGCACCGAGGACGCAGCAGCGCCCCGTCCGGGCGGGAATGGCCCGGACGGGGCGCTGTGTGCCGTTCTGCGGGCCGCTCACACCCGCGGGCGCAGTCTGGCGGCGTCGGCGGGCGCGGCGCCCTCCTCGTCGCTTTGGGCGCCGCTCACGCCGCCGCCCAGGGCGCTGCCGGCGCGCCACTTGCCCCAGGACAGGTTCCAGTCGCCGAACCCGTTGTCGAACGGGACCATTTTGTCGCCCTTGCTGTTGACCACCTGGACGACGTCGCCGACCCGTACGTGGTCGAAGAACCAGTGCGCGTTGCCGGTCGACATGCCCGTACAGCCGTGGCTGACGTTGGCCGCGCCCTGCGAGCCCACGGACCAGGGCGCCGCGTGCACGTATTCGCCGCTCCACGTGACCCGCGTGGCCCAGTGGACCGGCAGGTCGTACGCCTCCGAACTGCTCCGGGAGATGCCCACCGTGGTGCTGCGCATCCGGACGAACGCCTCCTTGCCCAGCACGGTCTTGATGCCGTTGCGGGTCTCGAAGCCGGCCTTGCCGGTGGTGACGGGCAGCGTCTTGATCACCTTGCCGTTGCGCCGGACCGTCATCCGGTGCGCGGCGGCGTCGGTGACCGCCACGACCCGGTCGCCGGTACGGATCCGCACGGGCTTGCCGGGCCCGCCGTACAGGCCCTTGGCGACCTTCAGGCCCTGCAGGTTGCTGTACGCCTCGACGGAGGCGTGCGCGGGCCAGTAGGAGCGCGGGCGGTAGTGCAGCGTCCGCTCGTCGACCCAGTGCCAGGAACCCACCACGCGCGGGCTGCTGTCGACCTTCAGGGCGCCCTCCACGAGGACCTTGGCGCGCGCGCCGTGCACCGGCCGGCTGAGCTCGGCGGTGAGCGGCTGGCCGACGCCGTACGTGCCGCTGTCGGGCCCGAAGGTGACCCGCAACCGCCGGTCGCCGCCGCCCCGCGTCTCCATCCGCAGGACCTTGCGGCCCGGCTTGCCGTCGCTGTCCTCGGTGCTCACCCGCACCGTGTAGCGGGTGCCGGCGGCGAGCGGTACGGAGCTGCGCCAGCGGGTGCCGTCGGTGGACAGCCGGCCGCGGATGTGGCGCCCCGCGGTGTCCGTCGCGGTGACGTCCGTGATCCGCGCCTCGTCGCCCGTGGTGGTGACTTCCAGTGGCCGGTCGGGGTCGGCCTTGCGCGCGCCCGCCGGGGCGTTGGCCGCGATCTGGCCGGCCGCGTCGTAGGGCTGGGCGGCGAGCGGATCCGACGTGGCCCCGCCGCCGCACCCGGTGGCCCCCGCCGCCAGGGGCAGCAGCAGGAGCGCTGAGCTGAGCACCGTCCGGGATCGTGGCATATGGCTCATGAGCCCAAAATACGAACAGCCACGCCGGTGCGGCGCGTTCAAGGACTGCAAATGGGTCGGGCCCGGCCACTCCTTGGAGTGACCGGGCCCGACCCGTCCGTACGAGAGCGGCGCTTACTGCGTGCGGTTCTCGCCCCGGTAGTACTCGAACACCCAGCCGAACAGGCCGACGAGGATGATCGGAGCGGAGAAGTACAGCAGCCACCAGCCGAAGACGACGCCCAGGAAGGCGAACGCACCGCCGATGCCCAGCGAGAGCGGCTGCCAGCTGTGCGGGCTGAAGAAGCCCACCTCACCGGCGTCGTCCGCGACGTCCGCGTCCTTGCGGTCCTGTGCGCCCGCGTCGACCCGCCGGGCCGTGAAGGCCAGGTAGTAGCCGATCATGATGCACAGGCCGAACGCCAGGAACAGCGCGGTGGTGCCCGCCGGCTCCTTCGACCAGACGCCATAGACGCACGCCATGGCGAGGACGAAGACGGAGAGCCAGATGAACATCTTGCCCTGGATCTTCACTTGCCGGCCTCCTTCGTGCCGCCCATGAGCGCCGTGTCCTTCTGACCGTCGTTCTCGAGCACGTCGAGCGCGGCGATCTCAGGGTGGTGCAGGTCGAACGCCGGGGATTCGGAGCGAATGCGCGGCAGCGTGAGGAAGTTGTGCCGCGGCGGCGGGCAGGAGGTCGCCCACTCCAGCGAGCGGCCGAAGCCCCACGGGTCGTCGACCTCGACCTTCTTGCCGTACTTCGCCGTCTTCCAGACGTTGTACATGAACGGGAGCATCGACAGACCCAGCAGGAAGGAGCTGATCGTCGAGATCGTGTTCAGGGCGGTGAAGCCGTCGGCCGCCAGGTAGTCGGCGTAACGACGCGGCATGCCCTCGGCGCCCAGCCAGTGCTGGACCAGGAAGGTGCCGTGGAAGCCGATGAACAGCGTCCAGAACGTGATCTTGCCGAGCCGCTCGTCCAGCATCTTGCCGGTGAACTTCGGCCACCAGAAGTGGAAGCCGGCGAACATCGCGAAGACGACCGTACCGAAGACGACGTAGTGGAAGTGCGCCACGACGAAGTACGAGTCGGAGATGTGGAAGTCCAGCGGCGGGGAGGCCAGGATGACGCCGGTCAGACCGCCGAAGGTGAAGGTGATCAGGAAGCCGACCGCCCACAGCATCGGAGTCTCGAAGGACAGCGAGCCCTTCCACATCGTGCCGATCCAGTTGAAGAACTTCACACCGGTCGGTACCGCGATGAGGAACGTCATGAAGGAGAAGAACGGCAGCAGCACGCCACCCGTGACGTACATGTGGTGCGCCCACACGGTCACCGACAGACCCGCGATCGAAATCGTCGCCGCGATCAGGCCGATGTAACCGAACATCGGCTTGCGCGAGAAGACCGGAATGACCTCGGAAATGATGCCGAAGAATGGCAGCGCGATGATGTACACCTCTGGATGGCCGAAGAACCAGAAGAGGTGTTGCCAGAGTAGTGCGCCACCATTTGCCGCATCGAACACATGCGCACCGAATTTACGGTCCGCCTCCAGGGCGAACAGCGCGGCGGCCAGCACCGGGAAGGCCAGCAGGACCAGCACACCGGTCAGCAGGACGTTCCAGGTGAAGATCGGCATCCGGAACATCGTCATGCCGGGGGCACGCATGCAGATGATCGTGGTGATGAAGTTGACCGAGCCGAGGATCGTGCCGAAGCCGGAGAAGGCCAGACCCATGATCCACATGTCGGCGCCGACGCCCGGCGAGCGGACCGCGTCCGACAGCGGGGAGTAGGCGAACCAGCCGAAGTCGGCCGCACCCTGCGGGGTGAGGAAGCCGGCCACCGCGATCAGCGAGCCGAAGAGGTACAGCCAGTAGGCGAACATGTTCAGCCGCGGGAACGCCACGTCGGGCGCGCCGATCTGCAGCGGCATGATCCAGTTCGCGAACCCGGAGAACAGCGGCGTCGCGAACATCAGCAGCATGATCGTGCCGTGCATCGTGAACGCCTGGTTGAACTGCTCGTTCGACATGATCTGCGTGCCGGGACGGGCCAGCTCGGCGCGCATGAAGAGCGCCATCAGGCCGCCGATGCAGAAGAAGGCGAACGACGTCACCAGATAGAGCGTGCCGATCGTCTTGTGGTCGGTGGTCGTCAGCCACTTCACCACGACGTTGCCGGGTTGCTTCCTGCGTACGGGTGGTGCTGCCGGAGCCGATGCGGCGGCGGCACCCTGAGGTTCGTTGAGGATGCTCACTTGTTCTTGGTCTCCGCGTTCCTGGCGTGGTCGGTCTGCTCGATACCGGCCGGCAGGTAACCGTTCTGGCCCTTCTTCGCCAGGTCCTTCAGGTGCTCCTGATACCGCTCAGGAGACACGACCTTGACGTTGAAGAGCATCCGGGAGTGGTCAACGCCGCAGAGCTCGGCGCACTTGCCCCTGAAGGTGCCCTCCTTGTTGGGAGTCACCTCGAAGACATTGGTGTGACCCGGGATGACGTCCTGCTTCATCAGGAACGGCACCACCCAGAACGAGTGGATGACATCGCGCGAGGTCAGGATGAACTGGACGGTCTCGCCCTTGGGCAGCCACAGCGTGGGCCCTGGCATGCCGTTCTGCGGATTCCGCTGGCCCGGCGTGCCCTGGTCGTAGACGCCCTCGGCACCCTTGGGCGCCGACTTCTTCCACTTGTCCGGGATCGCGGAGAGGTCCTTGGAGTTGACCGCCGAGTTCGACTTGTTGCCGTCGACGTCCTCCATGTAGTTGAACGCCCAGCTCCACTGGAAGCCGACGACGTTCACGACGTGGTCGGGCTTCTTCGAAGTCTTCAGGAGTTCGTTCTCATCGCGCGCGGTGAAGTAGAACAGCACCGCGATGATGATGAACGGGACGATGGTGTACAACGCCTCGATCGGCATGTTGTACCGGGTCTGTGCGGGGACCTCCACCTTGGTCCGGCTGCGGCGGTGGAAGATCCAGCTCCAGATGATCAGACCCCACACCAGCACGCCCGTTGCGAGGGCGGCGGCCCAGGAGCCCTGCCAAAGGGAGAGGATCCGCGGCGCCTCGTCGGTGACGGGCGTTGGCATGCCGAGGCGGGGGAAGTCCTTGTATGTGCAACCGGTCGCGGTTGCCAGGACCAGGCCCGCAGCCAGCACCTGCGGCAGCTTCCGCCGCATCGGGCGCCGCGACGAGCGGTCGGAGCCGTTGGGACTCACGTAGCGCCTTCCCGAGAGTCTCGCCCGCAGAACCGGCTGCGGCCGTCTCAGCTGGTCGGTCGCCGGCCCGTCACGGGCAGGGGTTTGGATGTTTATGCGGACCAAACCCTACTGGACGCTATTTGGCGTCGCGCGGGGAGGGTGCCCAACGCGGCGCGTCACCCCCCGAAGGGGTGGCCATCCCCTCCCACTGGACCCCCGCGGCATCCGGATTCCCCGCTTCCTCCCGGCTTCTGACGCCGCGCCCGGCCGCTCCTTCCGGCATCCGACGCCGCGCCCGGCGCGCCGGGCCGCACGCGTTAGCGTTTCGCCCGTGCCCTACTTCGATGCCGCGTCCTCCGCTCCCCTGCACCCCGTCGCCCGCGAGGCGCTGCACGCCGCGCTGGACGAGGGCTGGGCCGATCCGGCCCGGCTGTACCGGGAGGGGCGGCGCGCCCGGCTGTTGCTGGACGCCGCGCGCGAGGCCGCGGCGGAGGCGGTCGGCTGCCGCCCCGACGAGCTGGTC
>NZ_JBEPFC010000052.1:0-42920 GCF_040301705.1 Streptomyces sp. NPDC000151
GGGCTGCGGCTCGCCGCCGTCGGCGGGCTGCGCCGGCGGCGCGTACGGGGGCGGCGGCGGGTAGGCGCCCGCGGGCCCGTAGGCGCCGAAGGACGCGTACGGAGTGGTCTGCTGTGCGTCGTACTGCGGGGTCTCATCGCCGCTGCGGCGGTAGCTCTCGGTCATGTCTACGACTCTGCGAGCCGTGCATGAGAACCACCTGAGAACGCCCTGAGAGGTCCGGCAGAAGTGGGTATGCCCGGTATAAAGACGACCTGGCCGAGCCTGGCCGGACTACCGCCACCCCCTCCTGGGTAACCCCCAGCTGGGGGGCCAGGGGCGTTCGAATCGCCCCGAGGGCCCCGCTCAGCCCCCGCAGCCGCAGGAGCCGCGGATCACCAGCCGCGACGGGTACTGCCGCAGCCGCTCCCGGCGCGAACCCGCCACCCGCAGCCCGTCGTCCAGTACGAGGTCAACGGCCGTACGGGCCATCGCCTCCCGGTCCGAACCGATCGTGGTGAGCGGCGGGTCGGTCAGCGCCGCTTCCTTCACGTCGTCGAAACCCGCCACCGCCAGCTCGCCGGGCACGTCGATGCGCAGCTCGCGGGCCGCGCGCAGCATGGCGATGGCCTGGTCGTCGGTGGCGCACATGACGGCCGGCGGCCGGTCCGGGCTCGCCAGGAGCTTCAGCGCGAGGGGGTACGCCTCGTAGCGGTTGTACGGGGCCTGGAAGTACCGGCCCTCCGTAGTCCGGCCGGCCTCCTGCATGGCCCGCTGCCAGCCCTTGACGTGGTCGGTGACCGGGTCGCCGGACTTCGGGGTCTCCTCCAGGCCGCCGAAGAACGCGACGTAGGGGTGGCCGTGCTCCAGGAGATGGCGGGTGGCGAGCTGGGCGCCGCCGATGTCGTCCGCCATGACGGCGACGTCGTCGATGGCGTCCGGGCGGCGGTGCAGCAGCACCACGCGCGCGTCCCAGGTGTCGATCTCGGCGGCGGCGTGCTCGCTGGGGCCCTGGCTGATCAGGATGAGCCCGGCGACCCGCATGCCGAGGAAGGCGCGGAGGTAGTGCACCTCGCGCTCGTCCTCGTAGTTGGCGTTGCCGACCAGCACCATCTTTCCGCGCTCGGAAGCGGCACGCTCCACGGCGTGCGCCATCTCCGCGAAGAACGGCTGGCGGGTGTCGGGGACGATCAGCCCTATGAGGTCGGTCCGCCGCGAGGCCATGGCCTGCGCCACCCGGTCCGGCCGGTACCCCAGCTCCTTGATCGCGGCGAGCACCCGCTCGCGCGTGGCCGGGGCGACCGGCCTCGGTCCGTTGTTGATGACGTAACTCACCACGGCGGTGGACGTCCCCGCCAGCCTCGCCACATCATCCCGCGTCACCTTGGCCACGCGCGGCAGTCTACGCGGGTCGTCCTACCGCTCGGCAGGGCGTACGCCGCTGGTCGCCGCGCCCCGGTCCGCGGTGTGCTCGCGGGCCTCGGCGGCGGCCCGCGCCGCCTTGCGCTCGGCCTCCTTGGCGGCCTTCTCCTTGGCCTCCTCGGCGGCCCGCTCGACCTTGTCCGGTACGACGAAGCGGTAGCCGACGTTGCGCACCGTGCCGATGAGCGACTCGTGCTCGGGGCCGAGCTTGGCGCGCAGCCGCCGTACGTGGACGTCCACCGTCCGCGTACCGCCGAAGTAGTCGTAGCCCCAGACCTCCTGGAGCAGCTGGGCGCGGGTGAAAACCCGGCCCGGGTGCTGCGCGAGGTACTTGAGCAGCTCGAACTCCTTGAAGGTCAGGTCCAGGACCCGGCCCTTGAGCTTGGCGCTGTAGGTCGCCTCGTCCACCGACAGGTCGCCGCTGCGGATCTCCATCGGGCTGTCGTCCGTGGAGATCTGCTGGCGGCCCATGGCGAGCCGCAGCCGCGCCTCGACCTCGGCCGGGCCCGCGGTGTCGAGCAGCACGTCGTCGATGCCCCAGTCGGCGGTGACGGCGGCGAGGCCGCCCTCGGTCACGACCAGGACGAGGGGACAGCCCGGGCCGGTGGAGCGCAGCAGCTGGCACAGCGACCGCACCTGGGGGAGGTCACGGCGGCCGTCGATGAGGATGATGTCCGCCCCGGGGGTGTCCACCAGGGCCGGACCTTCGGCCGGCGCGACGCGCACGCTGTGCAGCAGGAGGCCGAGCGCGGGCAGCACTTCCGTCGAGGGCTGGAGGGCGTTCGTCAGGAGCAGCAGCGAGCTCATCGCTGATCACCGCCCCGGGTCGTCCGTCGTTCCCTGTCCGTTCGGTGTTCCTGCACGCTTCGCTCGCCCATCGGTTCCTCCTCGGTCCCTGCCTGCGAGGACTTTTGCGGCACTGCTTCGTATGGTCGCGGGCCCCGCGCCCTTGCGAGGCTCGCGTGCCTCCGGAACGTGAGCACCGCAGTACGCTCCGCGCCCTGGAGCACACCCGCGCTCATCCGCGCACCGCGCGTCTGAAAGCACAAAAGGACCCGGGGGCTACGCTGCCCGGATCCTTCTTGCCCGACAGAATAGCCCACATGACTTCCCGAGCGGCGGCCGACTTTGCGCGATCTTGTGTTCCTTCGATCACTTCGAGTGGTCGGCGCGTGTCGCTGTTGACCGAGGACGGGGTACGTATCGAGGCCAATTATTCCCCCGCGGCGGGCGCTCCGCACGCCGCGCCGAACGGCCTCGTGGTGGTCCTCGCGCACGGCTTCACCGGCTCCCTGGACCGCCCCGCGCTGCGCCGCGCGGCCGCCGCCTTCGCGCAGTTCACCCCCGTGGTCACCTTCTCCTTCCGGGGGCACGGCCGGTCCGGCGGACGCTCCACGGTGGGCGACCGGGAGGTACTGGACCTGGCGGCCGCGGTGCGCTGGGCGCGCACCCTGGGCCACACCCGCGTGGCCACGGTCGGCTTCTCCATGGGCGGCTCGGTGGTCGTCCGGCACGCCGCGCAGTACCGCCCCGAACACGAGGGGCGCACAGGAGCGCACACCGACATGGTGGTGGCGGTGAGCGCCCCTGCTCGCTGGTACTACCGGGGTACCGCGGCGATGCGGCGGCTGCACTGGGTGGTGGAACGGCCATTGGGCCGTCTGGTGGGGCGGCTGGGGCTGCGCACCCGTATCCACGGCATCGCCTGGGACCCGGTCCCCCTCTCCCCCACCGAGGCCGCTCCGCTGATCGCCCCGACCCCGCTCCTGATCGTGCACGGCGACCGCGACCCGTACTTCCCCCTCGACCACCCCCGCGCCCTGGCCGCCGCGGCCGCGCCCGCCTCCACCGACCTGTGGATCGAGCACGCCTACGGCCACGCGGAGAACGCGGCGCCCCCGGAACTGCTGAAACGCATCGGCCAATGGCTGACGGCCCACGCGTGAGGTGCTGCGTCCCCCGCCGCTCCCTCACGCGTGACGGACCGTTTCCCCCCACCTCTCCCCCATGGGGGGATTTTTGGGCCCCTGCTCAACACAGTACGGGGAGGGTCTGACAACGGCGGGGCCGCCGGCACCCGGCAGGGCGGACGGCGGCGGGGCCGGCAAGGCCCGGCCGAGGCGGACGCGCCGGCAGCGCCCGGCCGAGCCCGGCGCTGACGAGCGCTCAGTCCGTCTCCGCCACCGCCTCCGCGAACTGGGCCGCGTACAGGCGCGCGTACGCGCCGTCGGCGGCCAGTAGGTCGTCGTGCGTGCCCTGTTCGACGATCGCGCCGGACTCCATGACCAGGATCAGGTCGGCGTCGCGGATCGTGGAGAGCCGGTGCGCGATCACGAAGCTCGTCCGGCCCGACCGCAGCTGCGCCATGGCCTGCTGGATGAGGACCTCGGTACGGGTGTCCACCGAGCTGGTCGCCTCGTCCAGGACCAGGATCGCGGGCTCGGCGAGGAACGCCCGGGCGATGGTGATCAGCTGCTTCTCGCCGACCGAGACGTTCGCGCCCTCCTCGTCGAGGACGGTGTCGTAGCCGTCGGGAAGGGTGCGCACGAAGCGGTCCACGTGGGTGGCCTTCGCCGCCTCGACGATCTTGTCCAGCGAGATGCCCTCGGGCGCGCCGTACGCGATGTTCTCCGCGATGGTGCCGCCGAACAGCCAGGTGTCCTGGAGCACCATGCCGATGTTGCCGCGCAGCTCCTCGCGGGCCATGGCGGCGATGTCCACGCCGTCCAGCGTGATCCGTCCGCCGCGTACCTCGTAGAACCGCATGAGGAGGTTGACGAGGGTGGTCTTGCCGGCGCCGGTGGGGCCGACGATGGCGACCGTCTGGCCGGGGTCCGCCTGCAGCGACAGGCCCTCGATGAGCGGCTTGTCCTCCTCGTAGCGGAAGGAGACGTCCTCGAAGGCGACCTTGCCCCGCACGTGGTCGGGGCGTGCCGGGCGCTGCCCGTCCGGCTCCTGCTCCTCGGCGTCCAGCAGCTCGAAGACCCGCTCGGCCGAGGCGACGCCGGACTGCACCAGGTTGGCCATCGAGGCGACCTGGGTGAGCGGCTGGCTGAACTGCCGGGAGTACTGGATGAACGCCTGGACGTCACCGATCGAGAGGGCGCCGGAGGCGACGCGCAGGCCGCCGACCACCGCGACCAGGACGTAGTTGAGGTTGCCGATGAACATCATCGCGGGCTGGATGATGCCCGAGATGAACTGCGCCCTGAAGCCCGCCTCGTAGAGCGCGTCGTTCTGCTCGCGGAAGAGCTCGGCGGACTCCTGCTGGCGGCCGAAGACCTTGACCAGGGAGTGGCCGGTGTACATCTCCTCGATGTGCGCGTTGAGCTTGCCGGTGGTCTTCCACTGCTGGACGAACTGCGGCTGCGCGCGCTTGCCGATCTTCGTGGCGACCACCACCGACACCGGCACGGTCACCAGCGCGACCAGCGCCAGCAGCGGCGAGATCCAGAACATCATCGCGAGCACGCCCACGATCGTCAGCAGCGAGGCGACGATCTGGCTGAACGTCTGCTGGAAGGTCTGCTGGATGTTGTCGATGTCGTTGGTCGCGCGGGAGAGCACCTCGCCGCGGGACTGCTTGTCGAAGTAGCGCAGCGGCAGCCGGGCCAGCTTCTCCTCGACCTGCTCGCGCAGCCGGAAGACGGTCCGCTGCACGGCCTTGGTGACGATGCGGGCCTGCACGAAGCCGAAGAGCGAGGAGGCCACGTAGATCGCCAGCACCCACAGCAGTACGGTGCCCACCGCGCCGAAGTCGATGCCCTGCCCCGGCGTGACCGGCATCGCGCCGAGCAGGTCGGCGAGCCCGTCCTTGCCCTGGTGGTGCAGGGCCTCGACGGCCTGTGCCTTGGTCAGCCCCGCGGGCAGCTGCCGCCCGACGATGCCGCCCATGATCAGGTCGGTGGCGTGGCCGAGCACCTTCGGCCCGGCGACCGTCAGCGCGACGCTGACCGTGCCGAGCAGCAGCGCGACGGTGACGATGGCGCGCTCGGGCCGCATCTGGCGCAGCAGCCGCTTGCCCGAGCCCTTGAAGTCCATCGACTTCTCGGTGGGCTGGCCGCCCATGAAGCGGGCCGGGCCCGCACCGGGTCTGGGTCCTGCCTGCGGGGCCGGCTTCTGCGCGGCGGCGCCCTTGTCCGGGGTGCTGCCCTTGTCCTGGGCACTGCCCTTGTCCGGGGTGGTCACGCCGCCTCCTGCTCGGTGAGCTGGGAGAGGACGATCTCCCGGTACGTCTCGTTGTCCGCCATCAGCTCGGTGTGCGTACCGGTGCCGACGACCCGGCCCTCGTCCAGGACGACGATCCGGTCGGCGCCGCGGATGGTGGACACCCGCTGCGCGACGATCACCACGGTCGCCCGGCCGGTCTCGCGGGCCAGCGCGGCCCGCAGGGCGGCGTCGGTGGCGTAGTCCAGCGCGGAGAAGGAGTCGTCGAAGAGGTAGATCTCGGGCCTGCGGACCAGCGCGCGGGCGATGGCCAGGCGCTGCCGCTGGCCGCCGGAGAAGTTGCCGCCGCCCTGTGCGACCGGCGCCTCCAGGCCGCCCTCCGTCCGCTCGACGAAGTCGCGGGCCTGCGCGGTCTCCAGCGCGTGCCACAGTTCCTCGTCGGTGGCGTCCGGCCTGCCGTAGCGCAGGTTGCTCGCGACGGTCCCGGAGAAGAGGTACGGCTTCTGCGGTACCAGGCCGATGGCGTCGGAGAGGGTGCGCGGATCGAGGTTGCGCACGTCCTCGCCGTCCACGAGCACCGTGCCGCCGGTCGCGTCGAAGAGCCGGGGCACCAGGCCGAGGAGGGTGGACTTGCCGCTGCCGGTGGAGCCGATGACGGCGGTGGTCTCGCCGGGGCGGGCGTGGAGGGTGATGTCCTTCAGTACCGGCTCCTCGGCACCGGGGAAGCGGAATTCGACGTCGCGCAGCTCCAGCTCGCCGTGGCGGCGCAGTTCGGTGACGCCGGCCGCGGGCGGGGTGACGCTGGTGTCGGTGGCCAGCACCTCCTGGATGCGCTCGGCGCAGACCTCGGCGCGCGGCAGCATCATGACCATGAACGTCGCCATCATGATCGACATCAGGATGTACATGAGGTAGCTGAGGAAGGCGGTGAGCGCGCCGATCTCCATGCCGCCGCTGTCGATGCGGTGCCCGCCGAACCAGACCACGGCCACACTGGAGGCGTTCACGATCAGCATGACCAGCGGGAACATCATCGACATCAGCCGGCCCGCGCGCAGCGAGACGTCGTAGAGGTCGGTGTTGGCGTGTCCGAAGCGGGTCCGCTCGTGCTGGTCCCGGACGAAGGCGCGGATGACGCGGATGCCGGTGATCTGCTCGCGCAGCACGCGGTTGACGGTGTCGATGCGCTCCTGCACGCCGCGGAAGAGCGGCCGCATCCGCCGCACGATCAGCGCCACCAGCAGGCCGAGCACGGGGACGATGACCAGCAGCAGGCCGGAGAGCGGCACGTCCTGGTTGAGCGCCATGACGACGCCGCCGATCATCATGATGGGCGCCGCGACCATCATCGTGAACGTCATCAGGACCAGCATCTGGACCTGCTGGACGTCGTTGGTGGTGCGCGTGATCAGCGAGGGCGCGCCGAAGCCGCCCAGCTCACGCGCGGAGAAGGACTGCACGCGGTCGAAGACGGCGGCGCGGATGTCGCGGCCGAGCGCCATGGCCGTACGGGCGCCGAAGTAGACGGCGCCGATCGCGCAGACGATCTGCAGCAGCGTCACGGCGATCATGAGGCCGCCGGTACGGAAGATGTAGCCCGTGTCCCCCTGCACGACACCGTTGTCAATGATGTCGGCGTTGAGGGTGGGCAGATAGAGGGTGGCCAGCGTCTGGATCAGCTGGAGGAGCACGATCAGCGATATCGAGCGTCTGTGGGGGCCAAGGTGTGCCCTGGCGAGTCGGACCAGCACTCGGTCGAGCTTATGCGAACGTTTGCCCGCAGCAACCGACTTTTCCCTGTCTCCGCGTAGGCCATCATGGAGGCGGCAACGAAGGAGAAGGGGCGTCGTGACAACAACAGGCACCGTGCGCTACTGGGCGGCGGCGAAGGCCGCTGCCGGTACCGCCGAGGAGCCGTACGCCGCGAGCACGCTCGCCGAGGCGCTGGACGCGGCGCGTGCGGCACACGCGGCGAACCCGGAGTTCGCGCGGGTACTGCAGCGCTGCTCGTTCCTGGTGGACGGCACCGCCGTCGGCACCCGGGACCATGCCACGGTCGAACTCGCCCAGGGCGGCACCGTCGAGGTCCTCCCGCCGTTCGCGGGAGGATGAGCGCCGAGATGAGCGACCAGCAGCACAACCCTTACGGGCAGCAGTACGGGCCTTACGAGCAGCAGTACGGGACGTACGACAACGCGCCGTACAACAGCGCGCCGTACGACAACGCGCCGTACGGCGACGGGGCGTACGGCAACGGGGCGTACGGAAGCGCCGGTCACGGCGACGGGGCGTACGGCGGTTACCCGTACGCCCAGGGCGGCGGCCACGGCGGCCACCCCCAGGACGCCTATGCCCACCCGCAGGCGCAGCCGCGGACGCAGACCTGGGAGGGCGACACCTGGGAGACCGACGCGCGGCAGCCCGCGCACGCGTCCGCCGCCGCCGAGACCACCCACCTGCCCGGCCAGCAGCACGTCGAGCAGGCGGCGGCGCAGGCCGCGGCGGTCCACGAGCCCGCGCAGCAGGCCGCCGCCGCGCCGCCCGAGGACCTCTCCCGCCTCGCGCCCAACCAGCGCGCCCGCGCCCTGGGCCACTCGCCGATCATCCCGCCCGGCTTCCAGTCGGCCGCGCTCACGGCGGGGCTCGCCGTGCTGCTCGCGCTGGCGGCGCCGCTGCCGCAGGTGTTCCCCGCCGTAGTGGTCGCGGTCCTGCAGGCGGTCACGGCGGCCGGCTGGTTCCGGCTGAACGGCATGTGGCCGGCCCGCCAGGGCATCGCGCTGGCGTTCCTCGGCGGCCTGGTCACCGATGTCGCGCTGCTGGCCACCGACCGGGACGACGCGCCCGTGGTGGGCATCGGCACGCTCGGCGTGTGGTGCCTGCTCGTCCTCGTCCTGCAGCTGCGCAACCGCAGCAGCGCGGACGAGCGGATGTACGCGCTGACGGCGGGCCTCACCTCCTCCGCGCTGGCGGTACTGGCCGCCGGCCACCTCGCCGCGGCGCCGCACGCCACGGTGATCGGCGCGGTCGCGGTGGCCGTCGCGGTGCTCGCCCGCGCGCTGCCGCTGCCCGGGCCCGTCTCCGTCGTACTGGCGCTGCTCGCCGCCACGGGCGCGGGCATCGCGGCCGGGCAGCTGGGCGACTACGGCACGGCCGGCGCCCTCCTCGGACTCGCGGCCGGCGGCTGCGCGCTGATCGGCCTGCGGGTGGCCAGCTACGACTACCCCTCGCGGTTCGTGCACCTGACGGCCGGCGTGGCGCTGCCGCTGGCGCTCGCGGCGCCCGCCGTCTATGTCCTGGGCCGCGCCCTCGGCTGACGATCTCCCCCGCCGGGGCAACCTCACGCGGCCGGTCACGCTCCTTATGTACGGAGGGTGACCGGCCGATTCGTACCGCCGCGCGAGTGGCCCGGTTAGGCTCGGCGCGTCACAGAAGCGTGGGGGGAAGGGGTTCGATGCGTGCTCTGAGAAGGCTCGTGGTGCTACTGGTCGTCGTCGGCGTGCTGTTCGTGGTCGCCGACCGGCTGGCGGTGAACTTCGCCGAGGACAAGGCGGCCGACAAGATCCGCGGCAGCCTGGGCCTGAGCGAGACGCCACAGGTCTCGGTCAAGGGCTTCCCCTTCCTCACCCAGGTCGCGAGCGGCGAGCTCACCGAGGTCGACGCCACGCTCGGCGGCATCGAGGCCACGGCCGAGGGACACCGGCTGCGCGTGACGGAGCTGTCGGCCCAGTTCCACGACGTGAAGCTGAGCAGCGACTACTCCTCCATCGAGGGCGCGGCCTCGGCGACCGGCGAGGCGCGGATCAGCTACGCCGACCTGACCAAGGCGGCGGGCGACGGCGTCCGCGTCGCCTACGGCGGCGCAGGTGGCGGCGCCGGCGGCGGCAAGAGCCAGGTCAAGATCTCGCCGGATGTCCCCGTGCTCAGCAATCTCGACGTGCTCGGCACGATCTCCACGGCGGGCGGCGACACGATACGGCTGCGCGCGGACGAGCTCCCCGGGCTGTGCACCGCGGTCCCCGGCTGCGAGGACAAGGTGCGGGCCCGCACGGACCACGACTGGAAGCTGGGGGAGCTGCCGGCCGGGCTGAAGCTGGACCGTGTGACGACCACCCGCGACGGCATAGTGGTCGCCGCGAAGGGCACCGACGTCAGGCTGCCGGGCTGATCGACGCCCCCGCCACACCCTCCGTACGGAGCTCGGCGTCCACCTCCTGAGACGCCGCCGTCCGTACCGCGACCGCTAGAGGCCGCCGGACCTGCTGTCCGGCGGCCTCCGGGCTACCCCGCACCGACTCCGGTTCCACATCGCGGACGAACACGTCTCAGCATCCGACACACCGGTGACACGCCCCGCCGTCCCTCTTTACGATCGGTGCCATGCAGAGCCTGATGAGCCGTTCCCGTACGCGGGGACAGGCGGATCTCACGAAGCGGCGGGCAGTCGACCTGTGCCGCGTCGCCGCCATGCTCTGTCGCTCTGTCTGACGGGTTTCTGCCACCCGTTCTCCCGGCCGCGAGGCCATTCCGCTTCTTTCCCGCGCAGCGCCGCGCGCTTCTGATGCCGCCGCGCGCACCGGCGTACCCCCGCGCATCCGCAACTGCCCCGGAGGAGAAAACCATGAGCCGTAGCGACGTCCTCGTCGACGCCGACTGGGTCGAGGCCCACATCGACGACCCCAAGGTGGTCATCGTCGAGGTGGACGAGGACACCTCGGCCTACGACAAGAACCACATCAAGAACGCGGTCCGCATCGACTGGCAGAAGGACCTGCAGGACCCGGTACGCCGTGACTTCGTCGACCAGGCGGGCTTCGAGAAGCTGCTGTCCGAGAAGGGCATCGCCAACGACGACACCGTCATCCTCTACGGCGGCAACAACAACTGGTTCGCGTCCTACGCCTACTGGTACTTCAAGCTCTACGGCCACCAGGACGTGAAGCTTCTCGACGGCGGCCGCAAGAAGTGGGAGCTGGACTCCCGCGACCTGGTCGACGGCTCGCAGGTGCCCAACCGCCCGGCGACCCAGTACAAGGCCAAGCCGCAGGACACCGCCATCCGCGCCTTCCGCGACGACGTCGTGAACGCGATCGGCAACCAGAACCTGGTGGACGTCCGCTCCCCCGACGAGTTCAGCGGCAAGCTGCTCGCCCCGGCGCACCTCCCGCAGGAGCAGTCGCAGCGCCCCGGCCACGTGACCGGCGCCCGCAACATCCCGTGGTCGAAGAACGCCAACGACGACGGCACCTTCAAGTCCGACGACGAGCTCAAGGCGCTGTACGAGGACGAGCAGGTCGACCTGGCCAAGGACACCATCGCCTACTGCCGCATCGGTGAGCGCTCCGCGCTCACCTGGTTCGTGCTGCACGAGCTGCTGGGCCAGGAGAACGTCAAGAACTACGACGGTTCCTGGACCGAGTACGGCTCGCTGGTCGGCGTGCCGATCGAGCTCGGCGCCGCGAAGTAAGCCCCGACCCTTCTCTCTACCCCTCAAGGAATTCCCATGTGTGGAGCACAGGCCGGCGGCCCCGACGCGTCGACCATCAAGCCCGGTGAGACCACGATCCAGGGCAGCGTGACCAAGGACGGCGAGCCCGTCACCGGTTACGTGCGCCTGCTGGACAGCACCGGCGAGTTCACCGCCGAGGTCCCCACCTCGGCGACCGGACAGTTCCGTTTCTACGCGGCCGAGGGCACCTGGACGCTGCGCGCGCTCGTCCCGGGTGGCACCGCCGACCGCACCGTGGTCGCCCAGCAGGGCGGCCTGGCGGAGGTCGCCATCGCCGTCTGAGGCGCCGCACAGCGGTACTTCTACGGCCGGAGGGCCGCACCCCAGGGGTTTGGACGCCTTGGCTGGGGGTGCGGCCCTCCGTGCGTGCATACGGTTTCCCCCCGCCGCCGCGCGGTCTTACCGTGGAGGTATGTCCGTCCAGCGCCGCCATCGCCGGTACTACGCCATGATGGCCGTCTGCATCGCGCTCTTCGTCCTGGCCTGGGGCGTGGTGCGGCTCTGGTCCGTCCCGGCGGCGGTGGCGATGTGCGTCGTCGCCATGGTCATCCCGCCCTTCGCGGCGATCGTGGCCAACCGCAGGGACCCGGGCGAACGCTGGTGGGACGAGTCCGGCGACCCGGAATCGGACCGCTGGTGGCGCGAGCTGGACGACAAAGGCCGCCGGTGAAGAGCGCTTCCAGGACACCGACGGCCCGCTGGGGCGGACCTCACAGCGCCGCCGCTTCGCACGGCGACTAGACTCACCCACGGTCCGTAAACCCTCACTCCGTCCGAGGAGCGCGCTCGTGCTTGAGGCATTCTTCACCACCCTGCTCGTGCTGGTCGGCATCGGCGTCATCGCCTTCGCCGGTCTGACCTGGAAGAAGCTGTACCAGGGCCAGCGCTGAGCCGCGGACCGAATCCTTCCCCTCTCCTATAGATCGCCTGAGCTCTCATGATCGAGATCCCGTCCGACCTGAACCCGGCCCTCGTACCGCTGGCCTTCCTCCTGGGCCGCTGGGAGGGTGCCGGCGTCGCCGACTTCCCCGGCACCGAGAAGTGCAACTTCGGGCAGGAGGTCACCTTCTCCCACGACGGCCGTGACTTCCTGGAGTACACCTCGCACAGCTGGGTGCTGGACGGGGAGGGCAAGAAGGTCCGCCCGCTGGAGACCGAGAGCGGCTACTGGCGCATCGACGCCGACCGCAAGGTCGAGATCGTCATGATCCGCGACCAGGGCATCGTGGAGGTCTGGTACGGCGAGCTGGCCGACCAGAAGCCGCAGATCGACCTGGCGACGGACGCCGTGGCCCGCACCGCGGCCGCCGGCCCGTACAGCGGCGGCAAGCGGCTGTACGGCTACGTCAACAGCGACCTGATGTGGGTCGGCGAGAAGGCCACGCCGGACGTCCCGCTGCGCCCGTACATGTCGGCCCACCTGAAGAAGGTCGCCGACGCGAGCCTCCAGGAGTGGGCGGAGAGCCTGCCCGACGACATGCCGGACGGCGTCTCCTTCTTCAACCCGGACGGCACCCCCTACAAGCCGCAGGGCGAGGCGTAAAGCCCGGCAGCCTGCACAGCGGGCGCACCTACACTGGGGGCGTGGTGACCACCGACTGGCAGAGCGACCTCCGCAAGCGCGGATACCGTCTGACCCCCCAGCGGCAGCTCGTGCTGGAGGCGGTGGACCGGCTGGAGCACGCCACGCCCGACGAGATCCTCACCGAGGTGCGCAGGACGGCGGGCGGCGTCAACATCTCCACGGTCTACCGCACCCTGGAGCTGCTGGAGGAGCTGGGGCTGGTCAGCCACGCCCACCTCGGGCACGGCGCGCCCACGTACCACCTCGCCGACCGGCACCACCACATCCACCTGGTGTGCCGGGACTGCACGGACGTGATCGAGGCCGATCTCTCGGTGGCGGCGCCCTTCACGGAGACGCTGCGCGAGCAGTTCGGCTTCGACACCGACCTCAAGCACTTCGCGATCTTCGGCCGGTGCAGGAAGTGCACGGCGAAGGCGGCGGACGCCGCGGCGCGGGCCGCCGAGTCGGACGGTACGGACGCGGGCTGACGTCCGGGGCGAGCGGGCCGACCCTCCGGTAGTACCGGGTCGTAGGCTGGTACTCATGCCACGTCCCTCAGAAGCCAGCCCCCTGCTGTCGCTGCCCGGTGCCGTCCCCGCCGAGGCCCCCGACGAAGGCGTCGCCGCGCACTACGGCGACCTCTTCCGCGAGCAACGCGCCCTCGCCGACGGCGCCGGCTTCGTGGACCTCTCGCACCGCGGCGTACTGACCGTCTCCGGCCCCGAACGGCTGACCTGGCTGCACCTGCTGCTCACCCAGCACGTCAGCGAGCTGGCGCCCGGCCACGCCACCGAGGCGCTGATCCTCTCCGCCAACGGCCACATCGAGCACGCCGTCTACCTCGTCGACGACGGCGAGACGACCTGGCTGCACACCGAGCCGGGCACCCAGGAAGCGCTGCTCGGTTACCTCGAGAGCATGAAGTTCTTCTACCGGGTCGAGGCCGCCGACCGCACGGACGAGATCGCCGTCGTGCACCTGCCGGCCGGCTCCATCGCCAAGACGCCCGGGGACGCCGCCGCCGTCCGCGAGACGCCGCACGGCCGCGACCTCTTCCTGCCGCGCGCCTCCCTGGAGGGCTTCGCCGCCGCGCACGGCCCCGCGATCGGCGTACTGGCCCTGGAGGCGCTGCGCGTCGAGGCGCACCGGCCGCGGCTCGGCCTGGAGACCGACCACCGCACCATCCCGCACGAGCTGGGCTGGCTCGGCACGGCCGTGCACCTGCAGAAGGGCTGCTACCGCGGCCAGGAGACCGTCGCCCGGGTCCACAACCTGGGGAAGCCGCCGCGCCGGCTGGTCTTCCTGCACCTGGACGGCAGCGAGGTGAAGCTGCCGGGGCACGGCGCGGCTGTCCGACTGGCGTCGGACGGTCCGGACGGGCGTCAGCTCGGCTTCGTCACGACCTCCGCCCGGCATTACGAGCTCGGGCCGATCGCGCTGGCCCTGGTGAAGCGCAACGTCCCGGTGGACGCGGAGCTGATGGCGGACGGCACGGCGGCGGCCCAGGAGATCGTGGTCGAGCCGTAAAAACCAGCCCGTCCGGCGATTGAGGACAACGGGCTTTCAGACCTCGACCAGCACCGTGAACGGGCCGTCGTTCGTCAAGGACACCTTCATGTCCGCGCCGAAGCGGCCCGTTTCCACGTGCGCGCCGAGCGCCCGAAGCTGCGCGACGACCTCGTCGACGAGCGGCTCGGCAACGGCCCCCGGGGCAGCCGCGTTCCAGGTGGGGCGGCGCCCCTTCCGGGCGTCCCCGTACAGCGTGAACTGGCTGATCACCAGCAGCCCCGCGCCCGTGTCCGAGCACGACTTCTCGCCGTCGAGGATGCGCACCGACCACAGCTTGCGTGCCAGCTGCGCGGCCTTCTCCGGGGTGTCGTCGTGCGTCACGCCGACCAGGACGCACAGCCCCTCCCCCACGACCTCGCCGACCGTCTCGCCCGCCACGTCGACGCGTGCGCCGTTCACCCTCTGCACCACTGCTCGCATACCGCCATGATGCCGGGCGCCACCCCAGGCCACCCCACGGGGTGCGGCGCCCCGTACCACCCGGACAGCCCAACGAGGCCGCACGACGTACCCCCACACGGACCGTTCGCGGGCCGATGACCCTGCGCGCGCACCACCCTCAGTGGCACGATGCCTGCACGAGGTGCGCGGGACCACACGGCTCCGGGACCGCACCGCACGAGGGGACGGACATACGCATGAGCACCGCCGGCGCCGGGCAGACACCCTCCGGTTCCGTACCATTTGCCCGTACATCCACCCAAGGGGCCGCGGCAGCGTCCGCGAGCGGGCCCCTGCCTCCGCCGACGACGACGTCCACGTCCCGGCCCGAGCCGGCGCCCTCGCCCGGGCGCCCGGCCGGGGCCGGTGACCGCACAGAGGATGGCCCCATGCTCCCCGCAGGCCCGGCACAGCCCCGCCCTCCGCTGCAGCGCGACCGCTTCCGTCCGGCCCCCCGGCCCGACCTCTCGGGGCTCGGCCTGCCCGAGATCCGCAAGCTGCGCCGGGACGCGCAGCAGGAGGAGGCCGACCTCAGCTACGTACGACGGCTGCTCCAGGGCCGGATCGACATCCTGCGCGCCGAGGCGGCCCGGCGGGCCGCGCCCCAGACCACGGTCCTGGACCGGCTGCCGGAGATCCTCACGGACGAGCCGTCGCGGCACCGCTCCTCGGCCCGGCACGTGACGGTCGGGACGCCGCACAGCGAGGAGTACCGCCGGCTGGCCGAGGACATGCTCGGCGAGGTCGAGCTGTCCGACCTGGGCGCACGGACGGACGCCGAGCTGCGGGAGGCGATGGCCCGGCTCGTGCAGTACGAGCGGCAGGTCTCGCTGCGCCGCCAGTCGCTGCAGCGCACGGCGGACGATTGCAGCGCGGAGATCGCCCGCAGGTACCGTGAAGGGGAAGCGCAAGTAGACGACCTGCTCTCCTGACGCGGAGGCCACCGGCCCGCGGAGGAGGCGGTCCGTGACCCGTCCCCGGAAGGCCCGCGATGACCTCCTCCTCCGCCGCCGAGCCCACGCCCGCGTCCACCGGACCGATATCCGGCGCGGACGCGCCGATATCCGACACCTCGCCCGAGGGGCCGATGTCCGGCGCCACGCCGAAGGGACCCGTATCCGGCGCCACGCCGGACGGGCCGGGAGCGGGCGGGCCCGCCCAGGCGCCCGTCTCCCCCGTGCTCGCCGAGGTCGTCCGGTCCGGCTTCGTCGAGGGCGTGCACCGCGGCTCGCTGGTCGTCCTGGCCGCCGACGGCAGCGTGGACCTGGCCCTCGGCGACATCTCCTCACCGGTCTTCCCGCGCTCGACGAACAAGCCGATGCAGGCCGCCGCGATCCTCCGGGCCGGCCTGGACCTCTCCGGCGAGCGGCTGGCCCTGGCCGCCGCGAGCCACTCCGGAGAAAGCTTTCACCTCGATCTCGTCCAGAAGATGCTCGCCGAGCACGGCCTCTCCCCCGAGCAGCTGCAGACCCCGCCCGACCTGCCGCTGGACCCCACCGAGGCGGAGAACTACCTGGCGGCCGGCAAGGTCCGCGACCGGCTGACCATGAACTGCTCCGGCAAGCACACCGCGATGCTCGCCGTCTGCGCCGCGAACGGCTGGCCGCTGGAGAGCTACCTCGACCAGCACCACCCGCTCCAGCAGCTGGTCCTGCAGGCCGTACGGGACGCGAGCGGCGAGGCCGTCGACCACATCGGCACGGACGGCTGCGGCGCGCCCCTGATGGCGCTCTCGCTGACCGGCCTGGCCCGCTCCTACCGGCACTTCGTCGTGGCGGAGCCCGGCACGCCCGAGCGCCGGGTCGCGGACGCCATGCGCGCCCACCCGGAGTACGTCGCCGGCACCCGCCGCCCCGACACCTGGCTGATGCGCGAGCTCCCCGGCGTGCTGTCCAAGATGGGCGCGGAGGCCGTACAGGCGCTGGCGCTGCCCGACGGCCGCGCGCTCGCCTTCAAGATCGACGACGGCGCGACCCGCACGCTCGGCCCGGTCCTGGCCCGCACGCTGCGCCTGATGGGCGTCGACGCCCCGGTACTCGACCGCATCGCGGACGTCCCCCTCCTGGGCGGCGCCGAGCGGGTGGGGGAAATCCGGGCGGCGGCGTTCTGACCGTCCGTGGCTCGGGCCCTGACCTCGGGCACGGCCTCACGGGCGGCTGATCCACAGCCTCGCGCTCGCCGATAATCCGGGCGACAACCCGTCAGACACGCGCCTACGGTACGGACATGGGTCTTGAGGTGCGCACGGTCAGCGAGGACGAGTTCCCCGGCTGGATGGAGGCGATGGCCACCGGCTTCCTCCAGCCGCCGGGGGTGACCAAGGAAGAGATCGAGTTCCGCCGCGGCGGCACCGATCTCACCCGTACACAGGGCGCGTTCGACGGCGGGCGCTGCGTCGCGACCTTCCGCAGCTTCCCGCAGGAGCTGACCGTCGTGGGCGGCGCGCGAGTGCCCACCTGCGCCGTGTCGCAGGTGACCGTCTCCCCCACGCACCGCCGCCGCGGTCTGCTCAGCCGCATGATGGCCGAGGACATGGCGGCGGCGCGGGAGCGCGGCGAGGTGGTGGCCTCGCTGATCGCCGCCGAGTACCCGATCTACGGGCGGTACGGCTTCGGCCCCGCCACGTGGTTCACGGAGTGGCGCATCGACGTGGCCCGCGCCCGGCTCGACTCCCGGTACGCGGGCCCGCAGGACGGCGCCCGGGTGGATTTCGCGACCCCCGAGGAGGTGCGCGCCCTCGGCCCCGTCCTGCACGACCGCTTCCGCGCCCGGCAGCCCGGCGCGGTCACGCGCGGCGAGCGCTGGTGGCGGCAGGCGACCGGCGACGTCCAGTGGCCCGCGCTGGAGTGGAAGGAGCCGTACCACGCGGTGTACCGCTCCCCGTCCGGCGAGGTCGAGGGCCTGGTCACGTACACCAGCGACGACCGCTGGGAACACAAGCGGCCCGAACAGACCGTCCAGGTCCAGAAGTTGCTCGCCATCACTCCCGAGGCCGAGCGGGCCCTGTGGCACTTCCTCTGCTCGATCGACTGGATCCTGCACGTGAAGACCGGGCACCGCGCCCCCGACGACCTGGTGCCGCTGCTGCTCGGCGACCCGCGCGCCGCGAGCGTCGAGGCGCACGCCGACTACCTGTGGCTGCGGCCGCTGGACGTACCGCGGCTGCTGGCGGCGCGTACGTACGGCGGATCCGGGTCACTGGTCCTGGAGGTGCGGGACGCGGATGGGTACGCCGCGGGCCGGTACCACCTCGACGCCGGGCCCGAAGGCGCCACCTGCACGCGCACCACCCGCTCCGCCGACCTCACCCTGGACGCCCGGGAGCTGGCCGTGCTCTACCTCGGCGACGAGTCCGCCACGCGGCTCGCGGCGCTCGGCCGGATCCAGGAGGACCGGCCGGGCACGCTCGCCACCGCGGACGCGCTGCTGCGGACGGCGCGCCGGCCGTGGTGCCCGGACACCTTCTGAGGCGTACCGTCGTCAACGGCCGTGGCCTGCATAAAGTGGCGGGTGCAGGCGCACACCACGAGAGCAGGAGGCCGACAGCATGAGCGAGACGACACCAGGCGCACAGGGGCCCGAGTCGATCGAGCACGCGCACGACCCCGAGGTGCTGCAGCTGGCGGCCAAGGTCTTCGACCTGGCCCGGCAGGGCGACACCGACACGGTCGCCGCGTACGTCGACGCCGGGGTGCCCGCCAACCTCACCAACGACAAGGGCGATTCGCTCCTCATGCTGGCCGCGTACCACGGCCACGTCGCGACCGTCGAAGCCCTGCTCCAGCGCGGCGCGGACGCCGACCGCGCCAACGAACGCGGCCAGACCCCGATCGCGGGCGCGGTCTTCAAGGGCGAGGACGCGATCGTACGACTCCTCCTGAGCCACGGCGCGGACCCGGCAGCGGGCTCACCGTCCGCGGTGGACACGGCCCGCATGTTCGAAAAGAAGGAACTGCTGGAGCTGTTCGAGGAGCGGTGAGCTGCTTGGCGTACGCTCCCGTCGTAACTCCCGCGTGAGGCAGTGGGCGTACGCCTGACCAGGGAATCCGGGGGTCCGGGGACCCCAAGGACCCCGGGGATCCGGGGATCCGGGAATCCGGGAACCCGGGACTCCGGGGATCCGGGACTCCGGGGATCCGGGACTCCGGGGATCCGGGGATCCGGGGATCCGGGGATCCGGGGATCCGGGGATCCGGGGATCCGGTCTCAGGAGGGCCCGGCCGGGATCACCCGGTCGACCAGGGCGGCGATCAGCCCGTCCGCCTCCTCGGCCGGCACCACGCCCGGCAGCGTGAGCTGCTCCAGCATCAGCCCGGTCATCGTGAGATACATCAGCAGCACGGCCGTACGGTCGCCCGGCAGCCCGCCCTCACTGTGGAAGCGGAGATCGTCCTCCAGCGCGCCGCGCATGGTGGCGGTCAGCTCTTCCCGCAGCTCGGGCCGCCGGGTGGCCTCCAGGCGCAGTTCGAGCATCGCCAGGTAACCGGTGCGGTTCGCACTCACCCTGCGGTTGATCCACCCCATCAGCTCGGTCACCAGCTCGCGCCCGCGCGGCGCCGTCATGACCTCGGCGACCTCGTCCGGGTCCGGCGCGATGCGCTGGTGGATCTGCCCGGTGACCTGCGCCAGCAGCTCGTCCCTGCTGGCGAAGTAATTGGACGCCGTACCCTTCGGCACGGCCGCCTCCGCGTCCACGGCGCGGAACGTCAGCCCGCGCGCACCGTCCCGCGCCAGCACCTCGATCGCCGCGTCCACCAGCGCCGTACGCCGCTCCGGATTGCGCACCACCGACAGCCTCCTCGCCTTACTCCCTTGCAACCACTACACCCAACGTACTACACATAGAGTGGTTAGCGGCGCACGGCCGCCAACAGGGAGGGGAACCCATGCGCTTCGAGAAGCTGGGCATCGCCGTACTGACCGACGACACCGCCGCCAGCAGCCGCTTCTACACCGAACACTTCGGCTTCACCCAGGTCGCCGACCTGGGCTGGTACGCCAGCCTGCACCACCCCGAACACCCCGCGTACGTACTGGACTTCGTCCAGCGCGGCCACGAGTCCATGCCGGAGGGCTTCCGCACCCAGGACACCGCGGGACTCTGCCTCGCCTTCCTCGTCGCGGACGCGGCCGCCGAAGAGGCCACGCTGCGCGAACGGGGCGTCCCGATCACCAATCCGCTCCGCGACGAGCCGTGGGGCCAGCGCCGCTTCAACGTCCGCAGCCCGGAAGGCACCCTGATCGAAGTACTCCAACTCATCGCCCCGGACCCCACTTGGCTGGCGGCGAATGGGGGGTGAGGCTCGATGATCACCCGCGAGGCGGCTCGCCGGGGCCCTCCTGCCGGGACCACAGTCGTTCCATCTCCCGGCGGTCGCGCTTGGTCGGGCGGCCCGCGCCGCGGTCGCGGATCGGGACCTGCACGGCGATCTCGCGCGGCGGCGGGGGCGGGCTGTTGTCGACGTAGCACTCGACCGCGACCGGTGCCCCGACCCGCTTCTTCACGAGCCGCTTCACCACCACGACCCGCTCCCGCCCGGCGTGCCGCAGTCGCACCTCGTCGCCGGTCCGCAGGCCGTGCGCCGCCTTCACGCGCTCGCCGTTGACCCGTACGTGCCCGCCCCGGCACGCCGTGGCCGCCATCGACCGTGTCTTCATGAGCCGCACGGACCAGATCCAGCTGTCGATCCGCACGCTCCCCTCGTCCTCACTCATGTCTCCGACTTTACGGCGGTACGGCGCGGGGCGAGCGGACCTGTGGACAACTCCGGGGTTGTGGACAACCCCGTCACCGTCGGGTCAGCGGTTCACGAAGGTCAGGCTCGTCTCGTCGTACCGGGTACCGGCCACCGCCTCGGCCGGCGCCACCGCGTCGATGGCGGCCAGCTCGTCGGCGGACAGCCCGATGGCGACCGCCGCGACGTTCTCCAGCAGGTACTTCTCGCGGCGGGTGCCCGGGATCGGCACGACGTCCGCGCCGCGGTGCTGCACCCACGCCAGCGCCAGCTGCCCGGCCGTGATGCCCTTCTCGGCGGCCAGCTCGTGCAGCTGCTCGACGATGGCGAGGTTGCGCTCCAGGTTGCCGTCGGCGAAGCGCGGCTGCGTACGGCGTACGTCGCCCTCCGCCAGGCTTTCCACGGACCTGTACTGCCCGGTGAGGAACCCGCGGCCGAGCGGCGAGAACGGCACGACCCCGATGCCCAGCTCCCGGCAGACCGGCGCGATCTCCTCCTCCAGATCCCGCGTCCACAGCGACCACTCGCTCTGCAGCGCGGCGATCGGATGCACCGCGTGCGCCCGCCGGATCGTCTCCGCGCCCGCCTCGGACAGCCCGAGGTGCCGCACCTTGCCGGCCGCGACCAGCTCCGCCATCGCCCCGACCGTCTCCTCGATCGGCACCTCGGGGTCGACGCGGTGCTGGTAGTACAGGTCGATGTGGTCGACGCCGAGCCGGCGCAGCGAGGCGTCGCACGCCTGGTGTACGTACGCGGCGTCGCCCCGGATCGCGGTCGGCTCGCCGAGCTTGTTGGCGAAGCCGAACTTCGTGGCGATCACGGCGCGGTCGCGGCGGTCGGCGACGGCCCGTCCGACCAGTTCCTCGTTGTGCCCGGCCCCATAGAAGTCGGAGGTGTCCAGGAGGCTCACACCGAGGTCGAGCGCGCGGTGGATGGTCGCGATCGACTGCGCGTCGTCCGAAGCGCCGTACCCGTGGCTCATCCCCATGCAGCCCAGTCCCTGCGCGGAGACGGTCAGGGCGCCGAGCTGCCGGGTGGGAATGCTGGTCATGCGATTACCTCCTGAAGTGCCCCGTCCCCCGTGGGCGAGGACTGTTTCGGGCTCACGTCAGGGACGGTAGGAGTTGGAGCGCACTCGAAGTCAACCGCCGCCCCCCTTCACCCCCTTCACCATCTCACTCCGGCTTGCGCGCCTCGATCAGGAACCGGGTGGAGTGGGCGATGAACGGCCCCTCCTCCTGGATCTTCTCGTGCAGTTCGCGCAGCCGGTCCCGGTACTGCCCGACGGTGAAGCCGGGCACCATCCAGATCACCTTCCGCAGGAAGTAGACGACCGCGCCGACGTCGAAGAACTCCATCCGCAGCCGCTCGAACCGCAGGTCGGCGATCTCCAGCCCGGCGGCCTCGGCCGCCGCCCGGTCGTGGTCCGGGTGCCGGGCCCGCCGGGCCTCGGGCTGCGGTCCCAGGAAGTACTCCACCAGCTCGAACACGCTCTCGTGCCCCACGTGCTGCGCGAAGTACGTGCCACCTGGCCGCAGTACGCGCGCGATCTCCGCCCACCACACCGTCGCCGGGTGCCGGCTGGTCACCAGGTCGAACGCGTCGTCGGCGAACGGCAGCGGCGGCTCGTCCGGATCGGCGACGACCACCGCGCCGCGCGGGTGCAGCAGCCGGGTCGCCTTGGTGACGTTCGGCGGCCAGGACTCGGTCGCCACCATCACCGGCGGCAGCTTCGGCGCCCCGGCGAGCACCTCGCCCCCACCGGTCTGGACGTCCAGCGCGGCCGACACCCCCGCCAGCCGCTCCCCCATAAGCCGCTGATACCCCCACGAGGGCCGCGCCTCCGTGGCCCGCCCGTCCAGCCACGAAAAGTCCCACCCCTCGACGGACACGGATTCGGCCTCGTCCACCAGCTCATCAAAACCACGCACCATACCGGCATCCTCACCCCGCCCCTCGCCGGCGGCAAACGAGTTACGGGAGCCTCGCCTCAGCGCATCGAAGAGCCGCCGACGTACGCCGCCAGATGCTCGCCAGTGAGCGTGGAACCGGCGGCGACGAGGTCGGTAGGCGTGCCTTCGAAGACGATGCGGCCGCCGTCGTGACCGGCGCCGGGGCCGAGGTCGATGATCCAGTCGGCGTGCGCCATGACCGCCTGGTGGTGCTCGATGACGATGACCGACTTGCCGGCGTCGACGAGCCGGTCGAGCAGGCCGAGCAGCTGCTCGACGTCGGCGAGGTGGAGGCCGGTGGTCGGCTCGTCGAGGATGTAGACGCCGCCCTTGTCTCCCATGTGGGTGGCCAGCTTGAGCCGCTGCCGTTCGCCGCCGGAGAGGGTGGTCAGCGGCTGCCCGAGCGAGAGGTAGCCCAGGCCGACGTCGGCGAGCCGGGTGAGGACGCGGTGCGCGGCCGGTGTGCGGGCCTCGCCGGCGCCGAAGAACTCCTCGGCCTCGGTCACCGACATCGCGAGCACCTCGCTGATGTCGCGGCCGCCGAGGCGGTACTCCAGTACGGACGCCTGGAACCGCTTGCCCTCGCACTCCTCGCAGGTGGTGGCGACGCCCGCCATCATCGCCAGGTCGGTGTAGATGACGCCGGCGCCATTGCAGGTGGGGCAGGCGCCCTCGGAGTTGGCGCTGAACAGCCCGGGCTTCACGCCGTTGGCCTTGGCGAACGCCTTGCGGATCGGGTCGAGCAGCCCGGTGTACGTCGCCGGGTTGCTCCGTCGCGAGCCGCGGATCGCGCCCTGGTCGACCGACACCACGCCCTCGTCGGCGGCCCCCGGCCCCTTGACCAGCGACCCCTGTACGAGCGAGCTCTTGCCGGAGCCCGCGACGCCGGTGATGACGGTCAGTACGCCGAGCGGGATGTCGACGTCGACGTCGCGCAGGTTGTGCGTCGTCGCGCCGCGGATCGGAAGCCGGCCGGTGGGCTTGCGCACCGTCTCCTTGAGGGCGGCCCGGTCGTCGAAGTGGCGGCCGGTGACGGTGCCGCCGGCCCGCAGCCCCTCGACGGTGCCCTCGAAGCAGACGCTGCCGCCCGCGGTACCGGCGCCGGGGCCAAGGTCGACGACGTGGTCGGCGATCGCGATCGTCTCCGGCTTGTGCTCCACGACCAGTACCGTGTTGCCCTTGTCCCGCAGCCGCAGCAGCAGGTTGTTCATCCGCTGGATGTCGTGGGGGTGCAGGCCGATGGTGGGCTCGTCGAAGACGTAGGTGGCGTCGGTGAGCGACGACCCGAGGTGGCGGATCATCTTGACGCGCTGCGCCTCGCCGCCCGACAGGGTGCCCGACGACCGGTCGAGCGAGAGGTAGCCGAGGCCGATCTCCACGAACGAGTCGAGGCTCTGCTGCAGCGCGGTGAGCAGCGGCGCCACCGACGGCTCGTCGAGACCGCGTACCCATTCGGCCAGGTCGCTGATCTGCATCGCGCACGCGTCGGCGATGTTGATCTCGCCGATCCGCGACGACCGAGGGGCCTCGCTGAGCCGGGTGCCGTCGCACTCGGGGCAGGTGGCGAAGGTGACCGCCCGGTCCACGAACGCCCGGATGTGCGGCTGCATCGCCTCCTTGTCCTTGGACAGGAACGACTTCTGGATCTTGGGGATCAGGCCCTCGTAGGTGAGGTTGACACCGTTGACCTTGACCTTGACCGGCTCCCCGTAGAGGAAGGCCCGCATCTCCTTCTTGGTGTACTCGCGGATCGGCTTGTCCGGGTCGACGAAGCCGGACTGGGCATAGACCTGCACGGTCCACTGACTGTCCGACTTCCAGCCGGGGATGGTGAACGCGCCCTCGGTGAGCGACTTGGAGTCGTCGTAGAGCTGGGTGAGGTCGATGTCGGAGACCGCGCCGCGGCCCTCGCAGCGCGTACACATGCCGCCGGTGCGGCTGAAGGTCACCTTCTCCGTCTTGGTCCTGTCGGCACCGCGGTCGACCCTGTAGCCACCGCTCGCCGTCACCGAGGCGACGTTGAAGGAGTACGCGCCGGGCGGGCCGATGTGCGGCTTGCCGAGCCGGCTGAAGAGGATGCGCAGCATCGCGTTGGCGTCGGTCGCGGTGCCGACCGTGGAGCGCGGGTCGGCACCCAGCCGCTGCTGGTCGACGGTGATCACGGTCGTCAGTCCGTCGAGCACGTCGACCTCGGGCCGCGCGAGCGTCGGCATGAAGCCCTGCACGAAGGCGCTGTACGTCTCGTTGATCAGCCGCTGCGACTCCGCGGCGATCGTGTCGAACACCAGCGAGCTCTTGCCCGAGCCGGAGACGCCGGTGAACACCGTAAGCCGCCGCTTCGGGATCTCGATGCTGACGTCCTTGAGGTTGTTCTCGCGCGCGCCGTGCACGCGGATCATGTCGTGGCTGTCGGCAACGTGCGGCGCGGGCGCCTGCGCGCCGGCCCTCTTGGCCGTACTCATCGTGTCTCCCTCTGCCAGGCTGTCGGGCGCTTCCGCACCGGCACGGCTTCTGATCGCGGACCGACGCCGGTCGGTGCGGTGCCCCGCCGGCGTCGGGTGTGAACACGGGCTCTTACTTGGTGCGGGGCTGGTTGAAGCGCAGCATGTTGCCCGCGGGGTCGCGGAAGGCGCAGTCGCGGACCCCGTACGGCTGGTCCATGGGCTCCTGCAGCACCTCGGCGCCCGATGCCTGGATGCGCTCGAAGGTGGCGTCGCAGTCGTCGGTCGAGAAGATCACGCCGCGCAGCATGCCCTTGGCCAGCAGCTCCGCCATGGCCTGTCTGTCGGCCGGCGAGGCGTTCGGGTCGGCGGCGGGCGGTTCCAGCACGATCTCCACGCCGGGCTGCGTCGGCGAGCCGACCGTCACCCAGCGCATGCCCTCGAACCCGACGTCGTTGCGCACCTCGAGTCCGAGCACGTCCCGGTAGAAGGCGAGCGCCTTGTCGTGGTCGTCGACGGCGATGAAGCACTGCGAAAGGTTGATGTCCATGGAGCTCACGCTACGGGCGGGGCGCGCGCCTGGCTTCTCCATTCGTGACCGGTTTCGCGTTCCTGACCGGGCGCGTGAAGATCTTGGCGACGCAGGCCGGGATGGCCGCCCCCTGCTCGTGCGGGCGTGCCCGGTACGCGCTCGGGCTCTCGCCCACCAGCTCGGTGAACCGCGAGCTGAACGACCCCAGCGACGTACATCCGACCGCGAAGCAGACCTCCGTCACCGACAGGTCGCCGCGCCGCAGCAGAGCCTTGGCCCGCTCGATCCTGCGGGTCATCAGGTAGCTGTACGGCGTCTCCCCGAAAGCGGCGCGGAAGCTGCGGGAGAAGTGGCCGGGCGACATGTGCGCCGCGCGGGCCAGCGCGGGGACGTCGAGCGGCTCCGCGTACTCGCGATCCATCAGGTCACGGGCCCGACGGAGCGAAACCAGGTCCGATAGCGTCACGCGACCAGCATCCCACGCCTGGCCCAGCGACCGCCTTGCCCAGCACGCGGGAGCCCGGCGACCGGGGCACTGGGATAGCGTCCCTCCCACTCCGGACAAGTGACAAGTGAGAGGGACGTCGTGCAGGTTCAGGTACGTGGGCGGGGCGCCGGCCGGTGGGTCGCGTTCGGGGGGATCGCGTTCGGGACGCTGTTCCTGATCATCGGGCTGATCCTGGCGGGGGTGACGGTCTCGTTCCTGACGGACGCGGAGCGTGCCCGGGGCACGGTGGTGGCGCTGGAGTGGCGGAACGACCACAGCGGCGCATCCCGCAAGCGGCAGGTGAACAACAAGCCCGCGGCGTACCCGGTGGTCGATTTCACGTCGGCGGACGGCACGCCGAGAACGTTCCGGAGCTCGACGGGCTCCAACCCACCGTCGTACGAGGAGGGTGAGCGGGTCCAGGTGCTGTACCGCGCCGATTCCCCCGAGGACGCACGAATCAACGGGTTCGCCTCACTGTGGCTGCTGCCGCTGATCTTCGGCGGGATCGGGCTGCTGTTCGCGGCAATCGGGACGGCCGTCGCGATAGCGGGACGGCGGCGTTCCTAGGTCATGCGCCGAGAGCACCCAGGGCACCCAGAACGCACAGAACGCAGATGCACCAGACACGACGACGCATCGCGTCTCCCCACATTCGCATCCCCCGCCGCAAGCGCATCCGAGATCATGAACCATGCGCCCGGATGACTGGCACCTCACCGAAGACGTCGACGACTTTCTCGCCCGAGCCGGAGAGTTCCTGCGCTCGCGGCCCGTCCCGCACATCATGCCGCTGACTGTGACCGCGAGACTGCGCGCACGCGGGGCGGCCGCATACGGCGCCCAGGCCCCCCTCTTCGGCCGACTGGAGCGAGCGGGCGAGGTCCTCGCCACCTTCCACCGCCTCCCGTCGCGCGGCCTGGGCCTCACCCCCCTCTCCCCCGATCAGGCCGACACCCTCGCCACCCACCTGGCCGCCCTCGGGCACTCCCTCCCCTACGTCAGCGCGGACCACAGCACCGCCACCGCCTTCGCCGAAGCCTGGCAGCGGCACACAGGCGCGACGCCGGCACTCCGTAACCGGATCCGCCTGTACCGCCTCGGCACGCTCACCCCGCCGGAGCCGCTCCCCGCGGGCCGGGGCCGACTCGTGGGCGAGGGCGAGCAGGACCGTGAGCAACTCATGCGCTGGTGCGGTGAGTTCGCCGCGGACGTCGGGGAAGCCGTCTCCATCGACGCCGGCTCCTGGGCCGGCACCCGCTTCGCCGACAAGCGCTATACGTTCTGGGAAGCCCCGGACGGCACGCCGGTCTCCATGGCGGGCGTGAACCCGACGGTCGCCGGCCTGGCCCAGGTGGACCCCGTCTACACCCCGGCCCACCTGCGCGGTCGCGGCTACGCGGGCGCCGTGTCGGTCGAGGTGAGCCGCGCCGCGCTGGCCGCGGGCGCCACGGAGGTCGTGCTGTTCGCGGACGCGGCCAACCCCACCAGCAACGCCCTCTACCAGCGCATCGGATACCTCCCGGTCACCGACTGGGCAGCGTACGACTTCGCGTAGCCGGACGCATGGGCTCCCGCGAGGCTGTCCTTCTCACCGTGGGCGCGGCATAACCGATCGACACCCTGATCGTGAGGGCGTTAGCTGGGCGGCATGCCGGAACTGCGTACCGATCGTCTTCTGCTCCGCCCGTGGCGGGAATCCGACCTCGAACCGTGGGCGGCGATGAACGCCGATCCCGAAGTCCGGGAACACCTGGGGGGATTGCTCACGCGGGAGCAAAGCGATGCCGCTGTGGCCCTCATGCAGGGCGAGTTCGACGAGCGAGGGTTTGGATGGTGGGCGCTCGAGGCGCGGGAGACCGGTGAGTTCATCGGCCGCGCCGGGCTGGACGTGGTGGGCGAGGACATGCCGTTCGCGGGGGTGGACGTCGGGTGGCGTTTGATGCGTTCGGCGTGGGGTCACGGTTACGCCACCGAGGCCGCCCTGGCCTGCCTGGCCTTCGGCTTCGAGGCCCTCGGGCTGGCGGAGGTCGTCGCGTCGACGACCGTCAACAACCTCCGCTCCCAGGCGGTGATGCGGCGGATCGGCATGACCCGGGACCCGGCCGACGACTTCGAGGACCCGAGCGTGCCCGAGGGGCCGCTTCGCCAGTGCGTGCTGTACCGGACCTCACATGGGCTCCCGCGAGGCGGCTCGTCCCGCCTTGCCCCATGATGTGGAACACTTTTGCTAGCGGGTGCTTGCAATAGTTAGCGATGGCGTGCAGGATCGAGGTATGGCATCACTCAACGTCGGCAATCTCGGGGAGTTCCTGCGGGAGCAGCGGCGCAATGCGCAGCTCAGCCTCCGGCAGCTCGCCGATGCCGCCGGGGTGTCCAACCCGTACCTCAGCCAGATCGAGCGCGGGCTGCGCAAGCCGAGCGCGGAGATCCTGCAGCAGCTGGCGAAGGCCCTGCGGATCTCGGCCGAGACCCTGTATGTACAGGCCGGGATACTCGATGAGCGGCGGGATCCGGACGGGCTGGAAGTGCACAGCGCGATCCTGACCGATCCGGCCCTGAACGAGAAGCAGAAGCAGGTGCTGCTGCAGATCTACGAGTCGTTCCGCAAGGAGAACGGCTACAGCTCGGACATCGCGCGCGCCGAGGGTCTGGACCTCGACCGGACCGCGCCGGAAGGCGAGCACGGCGGCGACGAGCACGGCGGCAGCGACGAGCACGGCAGTACGGGCAACGGCAAAAAGGGCACCCAAGAGGCCGACGGCGACCCGCACGCCACCTGAGCAACCGATTCCAGGAGGAAGAACGCCATGGCCATCACCGACGACCTCCGCAAGACGCTGACCGACCCCACCCCGCTGTACGCGCTGGCCGGCACGGCCGACCTCGCCGGCGAGAAGCTCAAGGAGGTCCCGGCGCTGGTGGACCGCCTCCGCGCCGAGGCGCCCAAGCGCTTCGAGGAGGTACGCACCACCGACACCAAGGCCGTGCAGGACCGCGTCTCCAAGCAGGCCAAGGACGCCCAGGACAAGCTGTACGAGCTGCTGGGCTCCCTGGACACCGACCTGAAGAAGATCCGCGAGCAGGCCCAGGACCTCGCGCTGCAGGGCGTGGGCCGGGCGGCCGAGTACGCCGTCAAGGCCCGTGAGACCTACGACGAGCTGGCCGAGCGCGGCCGCGGCGCCGTGCAGACCTGGCGCGGCGAGGTCGCCGACGAGGTCGAGGAGCTGGCGGTCGCGATCGAGCCGGAGACCGAGCGGGAGCCGAAGTCCGGCGCGGTCAAGACCGAGCCGGCCAAGACCGATTCGGCCAAGGCCGGGGAGGCCAAGCCGGCCGCCGCCAAGGCCGAGACCAAGACCGAGACCAAGTCCGAGGCGGAGGCCAAGCCCGCGTCGGCGAAGAAGCCGGCGCCGGCTCCGGCCGCCCGCAAGACGACCGCCAAGAAGACCACGCCGCCGGCGAAGTAGGCCGCGGGGCAAGGGAGCGGGCCGGGCACGTGCGACGTGCCCGGCCCGTTCTACCGGTACGGTGACCAGGACAGTCCGACAGTCAACGGGTGGTGGAACGGCGTGCTGATCCAGGGATTCAACAATCTGCTGTGGCTGATTTCGCTCGCCTTGCTGGTGTTCAGCGCGTTCGCGTTCATCGACTCCGCCATCCGCCGCGAGGACGCCTACCGCGCCGCCGACAAGCAGTCCAAGCCGTTCTGGCTGATCATTCTGGGCCTGGCGACGCTGGTCAACGTGCTCTTCGGGGTCATGGCGTTCCTGCCGGTCATCGGCCTGATCGCGACGATCGTGTACATGGTCGACGTCCGGCCCGCGCTCAAGCGGGTCTCCGGCGGCGGCCGCGGCCCGCGCCGCGGCGGCTCCAGCTCCGACGGCCCCTACGGCCCGTGGAACGGCGGCCGCTGACGGCAGTACGAGGCGGGAAAGCCCGCCTCACGCACCCCCGCGGTCCAGCAGCAGGACCGCGAGATCGTCGGTGAGTTCGCCGCCGTTGAGGTCGCGCACCTCGGTGACCGCGGCGTCGAGCAGCGCCTCACCACGCAGCCCCGCCGCCATCCGTGCGGCCACGAGATCGACCATGCCGTCCTGGCCCAGGCGCTGACTGCCGTCCCCGATCCGGCCCTCGATCATGCCGTCGGTGTACATCAGCAGGCTCCAGGAGCCGCCCAGCTCGACCTGATGGCGCGGCCAGCGGGCGCGCGGCAGCAGGCCGAGCGCGGGGCCGCCGCTCTCGTACGGGAGCAGCCGCGGCGGCCTGCCGGCCCGGGCCAGCAGCGGCGCCGGGTGGCCCGCCAGGCAGACCCCGGCGCTCCGCCCGTCCGGCGCGATGTCGACCGTGCACAGCGTCGCGAAGATCTCGTCGTTGTCGCGCTCGTTCTCCAGCACCTGCTGGAGGGTGGAGAGCAGTTCGTCGCCGCACAGCCCGGCGAAGGTCAACGCGCGCCAGGCGATACGGAGTTCGACGCCGAGGGCCGCCTCGTCGGGGCCGTGCCCGCAGACGTCGCCGATCATCGCGTGGACCGTGCCGTCCGGGGTGCGGACCGTGTCGTAGAAGTCGCCGCCGAGCAGGGCCCGGCTGCGCCCCGGCCGGTACCGGGCGGCGAAGCGCAGGTCGGAGCCGTCCAGCAGCGGAGTGGGCAGCAGGCCGCGCTCCAGGCGGGCGTTCTCCTGGGCCCGCAGCCGGGACTCGGTGAGCTGGCGCTGCGCGAGGTCGGCGCGCTTGCGTTCCACGGCGTAGCGCACGACGCGACTGAGCACCGCGCCGTCCAGCTGCTCGCGGGAGAGGTAGTCCTGCGCCCCGACGCGTACGGCCTCGGCGCCGCGCTCCGCATCCGCCTCCTCGGTCAGGGCGAGCACGGCGTGGCGCGGGGCGAGCCGCAGGACCGCGCGCAGCGGCTCCAGCTCGTCCGGCGCCGGCTCCTGGCCGGCGTCCGCGCGGCTCTCCCGGTCCTCGCCGTTCCGCGACTCGCGGCCCGGCATGGCCGCCAGGTCGAGCAGGACGCAGTGCACGTCGTCGGTGAGCAGCCGCTGGGCCTCGGTGAGGTTGCGGGCGGTGCGGACCCTGACCTTGTGGCCCTGCCCGTCGGACATCTCCGGTACGGAGCTGGTGGGGTCCTCGCCGATCACCAGCAGGGTCAGCCCGTGGCTGCCGGTACCCGGCGTGGCCGGAACGGGCGCGTGCGCCGGATCCGGGAGCGTGTCGGGAGCGTCGGCGGCGGCCGGGCCCGTGCTGTCCTGCGGGCGCGCGGGTTCCCCCTGCGCCGGGCGCGCGGACTCGGGCGCGCCGTTCGCCGGGCCGGCAGCCGGTGGCAGCACGGCCGTGCGCTGACGCGGTCCGGGTACGGGCATGTCCTCTGGTTCCTTCCCTCCCCCCGAGGGTGCGGCGGCGGTGACCGACCGGCGCACCACCGTGCCCGGTTCCGCGCCGCCATTGGTCCTACGAGCGGTGCGCCACCGGGCACTGGAAGGCGACCTTAGCGCCAGTGCGGTCCCGTACGGAATGGCGGACGACACGCCGGGCCGGCCATAAACCGGGATACGGAAGCGATTTGGCCGTCCTGGGGAGAAATGCGGAATGACGAACATCACCCCGGGCACACGCTCGGCGACCGGACGGTGACGGGGTTTTTCCCGTCCCGATGCCGGAATGACAGCGCGGACACAGCGCGCACACAGCGCAATACGGTACGTCGGGTCAGCGCTTGGCGTCCGGCCGTACGACACCCAGGATCCGCATCGATCCGGCCCCGGCGAGGGTCACTTGGCGGCCGGGCCGCGGGGCGTGCACGATCGCGCCGTCGCCCAGGTACATCGCCACGTGACTGGCGTCATCGTGGTAAATGATCAGATCGCCGGGGCGCATGTCCTCGATGTCGATGTGCGGCAGTTGCCGCCATTGTTCCTGTGACGTGCGCGGAATGGGATGACCCGCCGATTCCCACGCGCGCATCGTCAGCCCGGAACAGTCGAAGGTGTCCGGGCCTTCCGCGCCCCACACGTAATCCTTGCCGATCTGTTCCGTCGCGTAGGAAATCGCCTTCTTGCCCGCTGCGGACGCGGTACCGCCGGTCTCCGCCAGAATTCCGGAATCCAGCCATTTCGTCTGCGCCTGCCGGGCCCGGTCCTCTTCCAGCTTCTTCAGCCGCGCCTTTTCCGCGGCCTGGAGCCGGGACTCGATCCGCTCCGCCGCGTCGATCTTCTGCTCGATGTCCTTCTTCGCCGCGGCCTTCTTCTTCCGCTCTTTCTCCAGCTTCTCCCAGCGCTCGGTGGCATCCTCGGCGTAGTCCTGCAAGTCGTTCTCCGCGCGCGCCAGTTGTCCCAGTACGCCGCGGACCGCGTGCTGTCCCTTGCGGGCGAGCGTGGCGTGGTCGAGGAATCCCTCGGGGTCCTTGTCCAGCATCAGTTTCGCCTCGGCGGGCAGACCGCCGCCGCGGTACTGCGCGCTGGCCAGCGAGCCGGCCTTCCGCTGCAATTCCTTGCGTTTGTGCTGGGTGCTGACGATGTTCTTCGCCAGCTTCACGATGTCCTTCTGCTGGCGCTCGACCTGTTCCTTGGCGGCGTTGTACGCGTCGGTGGCTCGCTCCGCCCGCCGGTAGAGGCCGTCGATCTTCTTGCGTACTTCGTCCAGGTCCCGCTTGCCCGCGGGCGCGGGATCGGCGTACGCCGCCGGTACCGGGCCCACCAGTGCGCCCGTCGCGCACAGCACCACGGCCGCGCAGGCCAGCGCCGCGCCGCGCCCCACGTTTCGCCGTTCCCCCAGGCTCCTCACGGGCCACCTCCGGTCACATCGCCGTGCGCGTCGTCCGCGGATGCTGCCATACCGGTCGGTAATACAGAAGGGCAGCGGACCACTTCTTCCGGACATCCCGGCCGCGACCGGTCCCCGGAGCCGGGGCGCGCAGGCCGTGGCCGGGATCCGGAACCGGGCCGTACCGGACGCACGCATCCGACGGCCGAGGTTCACCCCGCGTTCACTCCGCTCCTTCGGCGCCTTCACCTGATCTGCCTAATTTCGGCCTTACCGAGTGCGCGTCATGCCCGGAGGCCGACGTGGCACCGCATAGCTGGATACCTCATCTGATTCATTTCACGGCCCAGCACGCCACTGACCACGGCGGGCCCCAGGAAGGAACTCTCGACAGTGAAGCTTCAGCGCAAGAACCGGGTTCGCGCCCTCGCCGTTGGCGCTCTCGCCGTCTCCGGAGCCCTGGCCCTCTCGGCGTGCGGCTCGGACGACACCACGGGCGGTCCCGGCGCCTCGTCCGCCAAGGCCGCGAACATCAAGTGCGACGGCAAGGGCAAGCTTCTCGCCTCCGGCTCCTCGGCACAGAAGAACGCCATGGACGTCTGGGTGCAGAACTACTCCGGCTCCTGCAAGGACACCGAGATCAACTACCAGCCCACGGGCTCCGGTGCCGGTATCACCACCTTCCTGCAGGGCCAGACCGCCTTCGCCGGCTCCGACTCGGCGCTCAAGCCCGAAGAGGTCGCCAAGTCCAAGAAGATCTGCAAGGGCGGCGAGGCGATCAACCTGCCGATGGTCGGCGGCCCGATCGCGGTCGGCTACAACGTCCCGGGCGTGGACAACCTCGTGCTGGACGCCGAGACCCTCGGCAAGATCTTCGACTCGAAGATCAAGAACTGGAACGACCCGGCGATCAAGAAGCTCAACCCGGGCGTCAAGCTGCCGGACCTGAAGATCCAGGCGTTCCACCGCTCGGACGACTCCGGCACGACCGACAACTTCACCAAGTACCTCAAGGGCGCCGCGCCCAAGGCGTGGCCGCACGAGCCCGCGAAGACCTGGGAGGGCAAGGGCGGCCAGGCGGCCTCCGGCTCGGCCGGCGTCTCCTCGCAGGTCAAGCAGACCAGCGGCGCGATCTCGTACTTCGAGCTGTCCTACGCGACGGCCGGCAAGATCGACACGGCCAAGCTGAACACCGGCGCCCAGAAGCCCGTCGAGGCCAACGTCGACAACGCCTCCAAGGCCATCTCCGAGGCCAAGCAGGTCGGCGAGGGCAACGACCTGGCCCTGGAGCTGAACTACAAGTCCAAGGCCGAGGGCGCGTACCCGATCACGCTGGTGACGTACGAGATCGCCTGCGACAAGGGCAACAAGGCCGACACGCTGCCCGCCGCCAAGTCCTTCCTGACCTACCTCGCCAGCGAGGACGGCCAGGCCACCCTCAAGGAGCAGGGCTACGCCCCGCTGCCCACCGAGATCGCCGGCAAGGTCCGCAAGGCCGTCGCGTCGCTCTCCTGACCCACCGGGCGGCGGCCTGCGCACGACGCGCAGGCCGCCGCCCGTCCGGTGCACCGCCGCCTGGAGCCCCACGGCTCCGCAGACCGGAGAACCCCCATGGATACTTCAGCGATACCCCAGTCCCCACCCCCCGCAGCGCCCGCCGCGCCCTCCGAGGTCAGCGGCAAGGCAGTCCGCCCCGGTGACCGCGTCTTCCTCGGTCTCTCGCGCGGCTCCGGCATCGCGCTGCTGGTGATCATGGCTGCCATCGCGGCCTTCCTCACCTACCGCTCCGTCCTCGCCGTCCAGGGCGACAAGGCGAACTTCTTCACCACCTTCGAGTGGGATCCGACCGGCGCCGAGCCCAAGTTCGGCATCGCCGTCCTCGCCTTCGGCACGGTCGTCAGCTCGGTCATCGCGATGGTCATCGCGGTACCCGTCGCGGTCGGCATCGCGCTCTTCATCTCGCACTACGCGCCGCGCAAGCTGGCCTCCCCGCTCGGCTACGTCATCGACCTGCTCGCCGCGGTCCCCAGCATCATCTACGGCCTGTGGGGCGCGCTCTTCCTCGTGCCGCACCTGAGCGGCCTGTACAGCTGGCTGGACAGCTACCTCGGCTGGACCGGGATCTTCAGCTACTCCCAGGGCGCCGCGCGTTCGCTGTTCACCGTCGGGATCCTGCTGGCGATCATGATCCTGCCGATCGTCACCAGCGTCAGCCGCGAGGTCTTCCTCCAGGTCCCCAAGACGCACGAGGAGGCCGCGCTCGCCCTCGGCGCCACGCGCTGGGAGGTCATCCGCATGTCGGTGCTGCCCTTCGGCCGCTCCGGCATCATCAGCGCCTCGATGCTGGGCCTGGGCCGCGCGCTCGGCGAGACCATGGCCGTCGCCACGGTCCTCTCCCCCAGCTTCCTCATCGGGCTCAGCCTGCTGGACCCGGGCGGCGGCACGTTCGCGCAGAACATCGCCAGCAAGTTCAGCGAGGCGGACACCTTCGGCCAGGACGCGCTGATCGCCTCCGGCCTCGTCCTCTTCGTCATCACGCTGCTCGTCAACGGCGCGGCCCGCCTGATCATCGCCCGCCGCAAGGAGTACTCGGGGGCCAACGCATGAGTAACGTCATCACCGAAGAGCGGCCGGTCGCGGACAGCGCGCCGCTGCCCCCCGTCTCCCTCCGGCAGGCCCGGCTGCCGCGCTGGTCCCCGCCGGTCTTCGCGCTGGCCGCCCTCGCCGCGGGCGTCGGCATCGGCCTCGCCGCCGGCCTGGACAGCAAGATCCAGTGGGGCCTGGTCGCCGCGCTGCTCTTCATCGTCGGCACGTTCGCGATCGCCGCCAAGGTCGAGGGCGCGCGGCAGGCCAAGGACCGGCTGGCCACCAGCCTGGTCTGGATCGCCTTCCTGCTCGCCGTCCTCCCGCTCGCCTCGCTCATCTGGGAGACCGTCGCCCGCGGCCGGAAGGTCCTGGACGGGTACTTCCTCTCCCACTCGATGGGCACGCTGCCGGACCAGATGGCCGGCGGCGGCATCTACCACGCGATCATCGGCACCCTGGAGCAGGTCGGCCTCGCCACCCTGATCGCCGCGCCGGTCGGCCTGCTGACCGCGATCTACCTCGTCGAGTACGGGCGCGGCCGGCTCGCCAAGGCCGTCACCTTCTTCGTCGACGTCATGACGGGCGTGCCCTCGATCGTCGCCGGCCTCTTCGTCTACTCGGCGTGGATCCTGATCCTCGGCTTCGGCCCCTCCGGCTTCGCCGGCGCCATGGCACTGGCCATCCTGATGATGCCGGTCGTGGTGCGCTCCGCGGAGGAGATGCTCAAGCTGGTGCCGAACGAGCTGCGCGAGGCGTCCCTCGCCCTCGGCGTACCGAAGTGGCGCACCATCCTCAAGGTCGTCCTGCCCACCTCCCTCGGCGGCATCACCACCGGCGTCATGCTGGCCATCGCCCGCATCACCGGCGAGACCGCGCCGGTACTGCTCCTGGTGTGGGGCGCCAAGACGATCAACAACAACCCCTTCGAAGGCGCCCAGCAGTCCCTGCCGCTGTACGTGTTCCAGCAGTGGCAGCAGGGCTCCGAGGCGAGCTACGACCGCGCCTGGGCCGCGGCCCTCGTCCTCATCGCCTTCGTCATGATCCTCAACCTGGTGGCCCGCGGCATCGCCCGCTGGAAGGCCCCGCAGCACTGATGTGCGGCTCCGCCGCGTGGCCGCCGCCGCGCTGCGCGAACCCGGAAAGAAGTTGTGATTCCCATGGCCAAGCGAATCGACGTCAGCGGCCTCTCCGCCTACTACGGCAGCCACAAGGCCATCGACGACATCTCCATGACCGTCGAGCCCCGCTCGGTGACGGCCTTCATCGGCCCCTCCGGCTGCGGCAAGTCCACCTTCCTGCGCACCCTGAACCGGATGCACGAGGTCACCCCCGGCGGCCGCGTCGAGGGCAAGGTGCTGCTGGACGACGAGGACCTCTACGGCTCCGGCGTCGACCCGGTCGCCGTCCGCCGCACCGTCGGCATGGTCTTCCAGCGCCCCAACCCCTTCCCCACCATGTCGATCTTCGACAATGTGGCGGCGGGCCTGCGCCTGAACGGCGCGGTGAAGAAGAAGTCCGAGCTGAACGACGTCGTCGAGAAGTCCCTCAAGGGCGCCAACCTCTGGAACGAGGTCAAGGACCGGCTGAACAAGCCCGGCTCCGGCCTCTCCGGCGGCCAGCAGCAGCGGCTGTGCATCGCCCGCGCGATCGCGGTCGAGCCGCAGGTCCTGCTGATGGACGAGCCCTGCTCCGCGCTCGACCCGATCTCCACCCTCGCCATCGAGGACCTGATCGGGGAGCTCAAGGAGCGCTTCACGATCGTCATCGTCACGCACAACATGCAGCAGGCCGCGCGCGTCTCGGACCGTACGGCGTTCTTCAACCTGGCCGCGGTCGGCCAGCCCGGCAAGCTCGTCGAGATCGACGAGACCGAGCGCATCTTCTCCAACCCGTCGGTCCAGGACACGGAGGACTACATCTCCGGCCGCTTCGGCTGAGTCGACGTGCGGCTCCGCCGCGTGGCCGACCCCTCAGACGTCCTGACCGACCCTTCCGCGTCCTGCGGTGCTGCATGGCGGTGCCACCGCAAGACGAAGGGCCCGCCCCCACTTCGGGGGCGGGCCCTCTTTGTCGTACCAGCGACCGGCTCAGCCGAACGCCAGGTTCACCACCCAGTACGCGAGAGCGGCCACCGCTCCCGCCGCCGGCATGGTGATGAACCAGCCCAGGATGATGTTCTTCGCGACGCCCCAGCGCACTGCGCTGACCCGCTTGGTGGCGCCCACACCCATGATCGCCGAGGTGATCACGTGGGTGGTGGAGATCGGCGCGTGGAACATGAACGCGGTGCTGAACATGATCGACGCACCGGTCGCCTCGGCGGCGAAGCCCTGCGGCGGATCCAGCTCGATGATCTTGCGGCCGAGGGTGCGCATGATGCGCCAGCCGCCCGCGTACGTACCGAGCGACAGCATCGCCGCACAGGCGATCTTCACCCAGATCGGGATGGGGTCGCCGTGGCCCTCGGCACCGCCGATGACCAGCGCCATCACCACGACGCCCATCGTCTTCTGGGCGTCCTGCAGACCGTGGCCGAGCGCCATGCCCGCCGCCGAGACCGTCTGCGCGATACGGAAGCCGCGCTTGGCCTTGTGCGGGTTGGAACCCTTGAACATCCAGAGGATGGCGACCATGACGAAGTAGCCGACGACCAGGCCGACCAGCGGTGACAGGAACATCGGGAGAACGATCTTCTCCCAGACGCCCGACCAGTAGACGGTCGAGGACCCGGCGAGCGCCGCGCCCACCATGCCGCCGAACAGCGCGTGCGAGGAGGACGACGGCAGACCGAAGTACCAGGTCACCATGTTCCACGCGATGGCGCCGACCAGCGCGGAAAAGAGGATCATCATCCCCTGTTTGCCGCTGGGCGTCTCGATCAGGCCCTCACTGACGGTCTTGGCCACCCCGCTGCCCAGGAAGGCGCCGGCGAGGTTCATCACCGCCGCCATCGCGAGCGCGGCCCGCGGCGTCAGCGCACGCGTCGAGACCGAGGTCGCGATCGCGTTCGCGGAGTCGTGAAAGCCGTTGGTGTACGTGAATCCGAGCGCGACCGCGATGGTCACGATGAGCGCGAAGGTGTCCATGGCCGGGGCTCAGGACTCCTTCACGGCGATCGTCTCGACCGTGTTGGCCACGTGCTCGAATGCGTCGGCCGCCTCTTCGAGGATGTCCACGATCTGCTTGAGCTTGAGCACCTCGATGGCGTCGTACTTGCCGTTGAAGAGGTGCGCGAGCAGCTTGCGGTGGATCTGGTCGGCCTGGTTCTCCAGACCGTTGACCTCGATCCAGTACTCGGTGAGGTTCGACATCGTCCGCAGGTTCGGCATGGCCTCGGCGGTCAGCTCGGCCGCCCGCGCCAGGACCTCGATCTGCTGGTCGACGCCCTTGGGCAGCTCCTCGACGTTGTAGAGGACGACCAGATCGACGGCCTCCTCCATGAAGTCCATGATGTCGTCGAGCGACGAGGCGAGGTTGTAGATGTCCTCGCGGTCGAACGGCGTGATGAACGAGGAGTTCAACTGGTGGAACACCGCGTGGGTGGCGTCGTCCCCCGCGTGCTCCGCCGCTCGCATCCTCTCGGCGATCTCTGCCCGCGCGGAGGCGTCCGCCCCGAGCAGTTCCATCAGGAGTTTTGAGCCCGTGACGATGTTGTCCGCAGAGGCGGCGAACATGTCGTAGAAGCTCGTCTCCCTGGGGGTCAGACGAAAGCGCACGTGAAATCCTCGGGGTGCATCGGATTCGGTCGAGATGATGCTAGGCGCATCATCCAGCCACTGCTAACCGGCATTACCTCAGTGTCGCCCATCGGGCAGCATGCTCTGCACGGGGTACCTGCCCCGCGGGCCGCGCGGGGTATCTCCCTCGTGCGCGAAATTCTGTACCATATACCCGCCAGGGGTATACGGACCGGCTACGTACCAGGGGAGAAGCCCATGACGACCACGGACGCCGACGCCGATGGCACGACCGCGGCCGCCGGGGCCTGCCACGGCGCGGAGCCGCAGGGCGTGCCCCAGGGCGACCCTGATGCCGTGACCAACCACGATCTGGGCATCCACGGGTACGCGAAGCAGAAGGACGCCCACATCAAGCGGCTGCGCCGCATCGAGGGTCAGATCCGGGGCCTCCAGCGGATGCTGGAGGAGGACGTCTACTGCATCGACATACTCACCCAGGTCTCGGCCAGCACGAAGGGCCTGCAGTCCTTCGGCCTGCAGCTTCTCGAGGAACACCTGCGGCACTGCGTCGCCGACGCGGCCATGAAGGGGCCGGAGGCCATCGACGAGAAGGTCAAGGAAGCCACCAAGGCCATCGAGCGCATGCTGCGTACCTGAGATACGCCGCCCGTCGGCCGGAAAGCGGGGCAGGGTCCGGGCCCCGATTGCTCTTCCTGGCCGTGCGGGTGAGTGATCCGGCGTGACGTATCCCACGCCGGGGCCGCGGCCGAAAATGACCGCTCCCTACAGCCGCTCGACGGTCGCGGAGCGCTGCTCCGCCACCACTGCGGATTCTCTGGCGTCACGGTCCGCGTCCACGTCCAGCACCTCGTCGATACGGTCCGGGCTGAGGCGGTCCTCCGGGGAGGTCGCCGCCGCGATCATCAACTCACCAGCCAGGTCGATCTCGACGAGGGCCACGTGGTCCTGAGCCATCTGACTGCGGTGCGGCGCCACGTACAACACCTCCTCCTTCGAGGCCCATGCCACTCTTCTGGCGGTTACCACCAAGGGTAGGGACGGTTGCACGCCCCGCGCATGGCACGGATGGACCATTTACGCCGCCCGGCAAGCCCTGCGGGCACGTGCCGGGCCCGGAGCCGCAGACCCGGGACGCCCCGCCCGGCCGCCCCGGCACACCTCATCCGCCGCCGGCCGCCGCGATCCGCCCCGTGTAGATGTCCGCCCGCCGCGGCAGCTCGACCGGCGCCTTCGTCCCGAAGCCGGCGAAGGTGAGCGTGGAGGTCACCTCCGTGCCGCGCGGCGAGCCGTTGGCGAAGGAGAACCGGTACTGCAGCTTGCGCAGCCGCCCGGCCTCGTCGAGGTACGCCTCGAACGGCACCGCGTCGGTCGTGAAGCCCCGCTCGGCCGCGGTCAGCGAGGGCTTGGTGCCCTTCGAAGCGGCGTCGGCGGCCACCCCGATGTCGGCCGTGCCGCGGTAGTGCCGCACGCGCACGCCGCGCAGCCGCTCCTCGCCCTCGTACGTCGCGCGCCGGGTGCCGCGCAGCAGCTCGGCCGCGGCCAGCGGATCGGTCGCGCCACCGGTGACGAGATTGCCGTCGGACAGCGCCGTGGTGTCCACCCGCACCCACTTGTCCGCGGGCACCCCGGCGCCGCGGTTCTTCATGTAGAGCGCGCCGGGCGCGAAGATCTCGGTGATCGGCTTGCGCACCCGGCCGTCCGGCCCGGCGGGCTCCGGCAGCACCAGCCGCAGCCGGCCCGTGCCGCGGCGGTAGTCGTAGTGGCCTCCGCCGCGGATGGCGACACGGGTGCCGCCGCTCGTGGTCTCCAGGGCCGTACGGACCTGTGAGGTGCCGCCGCGCACCAGCGCGTCGGCGCTCTGCCGGAGCGCCACCGAGGGGACGGGGCCCGCGGGCACGTCGTCGGCGGCGGCGCCATCCGTCGTACACCCCGATGTCAGCAGGCCGGCTCCCAGCGCCAGCCCCGCCGCCGTGGCGACGGCGACGGCCGTGCCGCTCCGTCTGTCCTGCACCACCATCGCGCACGAGCCCCCTGCCGCTGTCGCGCCGCCGTCCCGCCGCCGCACGGCGCGGCCGGCATCGGGCAACCATTTCGTTCAACGACCGTTCATGTGGCCCGTCACGCCCGCCTGGGCCAACCGGCAGTAGCGTGGCGGTGTGCCGTACGCGACCCAGGACCCGCAGCAGACCACCGCCACCGACGGCGCCGGCACCGGCGCCACCGCTACGCACCGCGCCACGACCACCGAGCGCGGCGCGTTCTGTCTCGCCCGGTGCAGCTGCGGCTGGTCGGGCCCGGCCCGCCGCGCCCGCTCCCAGGCCCGCACGGACGCGGAGCGGCACGCGGGCGGCAGCTGACCGGCTCGGCCCTCCCACGCCCCCGCAATCCCCTCTTTCACTCCGCACTCCCCGTTCCCGGCGGAACCCGCCGCCCCACTTCCGCATCTGGCTGGGGGAAGGGCAACGGGACAGCGCCTTCGGGGCGCGATTCGGCATAGGGGGCGGCCGTGAAGCGGCGCACACTTCTGGCAGCGGGCGGCGGGCTCGCGGCGACCACGGCGGCATGGGGAACGGCCTGGGGCACGGCCTACGGCTCAGGGATGGGCCGGGGGACCTCCTGGGACGCGCTCCGCACGGGCCTGGACGGGCAGCTGATACGGCCGGGCGACGCCGCGTACGCCACCGCGCGCCGCCTCTACAACACCCGTTACGACACGCTGAAGCCGGCGGCCGTGGCGTACGTGAAGCACGCCGCGGACATAGCGGAGTGCCTGAGCTTCGCGCGCAAGCACGGCACGCCCGTCGCCATTCGCAACGGCGGCCACTCCTACGCCGGCTGGTCCAGCGGCGACAACCGCCTGATCGTCGACGTCTCCGCGCTCTCCAAGGTCTCCGCGCCGTCCGGCGGCACCACCCGCATCGGCGCCGGCGCCAAGCTGATCGACGTGTACGAGGGCCTGGGCAAGCACGGCGTGACCGTCCCCGGCGGCTCCTGCCCGACCGTCGGCATCTCCGGCCTGACCCTCGGCGGCGGCCACGGTGTCGTCTCCCGCGCGTACGGACTGACCTGCGACAGCCTCGTCGGCGCCACGCTCGTCACGGCCGACGGCAAGACCCTGCACTGCGACATGAAGGAGCACGCCGATCTCTTCTGGGCGCTGCGCGGCGCGGGCAACGGCAACTTCGGCGTGGTCACCGAGCTGCGCTTCCGTACGCACAAGGCGCCGAGCGCGGTGATGGCGTACATGACCTGGCCGTGGTCGAAGGCGGCAGCCGTACTGCGCTCCTGGCAGGAGTGGGGGCCGGTGCAGGCCGACGAGATCTGGTCCAGCTGCCACCTCGACGCGCGCCCCGGCGGCACCCCGACCGTCTCCGTCGCCGCGTTCTCGCTCGGGTCGTACCGCGACCTCCAGAACGCCGTCGACAAGCTCGCCGACCGCGCGGGCGGCCCCGGCCCGGCCTCCTCCGTGTCGCTGAGGCCCAAGCCGTACCTGGACGCGATGGAGGCGTACGCGGGCTGCTCGACGAAGACCACCGCCCAGTGCCACCAGCCGGGCAAGGCCCCCGGGCACACCACCTCAGGGCAGCTGGGCCGGGAGACCTACGCGGCCCGTTCGGACTTCTTCGACCGCTCCCTGAGCGCGGCGGGCATCCGTACGGTCCTCGACCAGATCGAGCGCGCGGGCCGCAACGGCGTCAACGGCAACGTCGCGTTCACCGCCCTGGGTGGCGCGATCAACCGCGTGCAGCCGACCGCCACCGCCTTCGTGCACCGCCGCTCGCGCTTCCTCGCGCAGTACCTCGCCTCCTGGGCACCGGGCGGCACCGGCAAGGCCCAGAGCGGCTGGCTGGCCGGCATGCACACCGCGATGCGCCGGTACGCGTCCGGCGCCGCCTACCAGAACTACGCCGACCCGGCCCTGACGGACTGGAAGCAGGCGTACTACGGCGCGGCCGCCGGCCGCCTCGCCACGGTGAAGCAGGCGTACGACCCGCAGCACCTGTTCCGGACGTTCCCGCAGGCGCTGTAGCGCCCGGTTCTGACTACGCGTCGGCCCCGCCCGGTGTCCGGGCGGGGCC
>NZ_JBEPFC010000053.1:0-42388 GCF_040301705.1 Streptomyces sp. NPDC000151
GTTCGGCTACGGCCCGGCCGGCGGGCGGCCGCGGCAGCCGTGCGCGTGCTGGTGGCGGCGCGGCCGCGGCGTCCGCGCGCGGACCGGCGGCGGACGGCCGGTGTCCGGATCGTGTCCGAGCAGGGGCGGTGGTCGTTGGCCTGGTACGGGTGGTGGCCCCCGGGGACCGGATTCCGCTCCCGGCGGCCGCCGGTCGTCCACCATCGCTGAGGGCAGGCGGACCGGCTACGCAGGAGGGACCTATGACAGCGGACCGGCACGGGCACCGGATGAGCCACACCGGCGCCGATGCGCTCGTCCACTACGAACGGGCCCTGGACCACCTGGTGTTCTTCCGGCCCGAGGTGGTCGGGGCGACCCGGTCAGCGCTGGCGGCGGCACCGCGGTCGGTGATGGCGCAGGTGCTGGCCGCGTACCTCGGCGTGCTGGGTACGGAGGAGAAGGACGCGGCCGCGGCCCGGGAGACCTTCCTCCGCTTCCGCTCCGGTCTGGACGAGGACCCCCTCACGCCCCGGGAGCGGATGCATCTCGCCGCCGCCGGCGCCTGGCTGGACGGGGACCTGCACCGCGCCGGCCGCCTGCTCGGTGACCTCACCGTCGCCCATCCACGCGATGTGCTGGCGCTCTTCGCCGGGCACCAGCACGACTTCCTCACCGGGGACGCCCAGCGCCTGCGCGACCGCGTCGGCGGGGCGCTGGGCGCCTGGGAGGCGGACGACCCGCACCGCGGCCCGCTGCTGGGCATGTACGCGTTCGGCCTGGAGGAGTCGGGCCACTACGAGCGCGCGGAGGAGGCGGGCCTCGAAGCGCTCGCGCGCCATCCGGGCGACGTGTGGGCGATCCACGGCGTCGTGCACAGCTACGAGATGCGGGGCCGCAGCACGGACGGGATGCGCTTCCTCGACGCCCGCACCGACCACTGGGCGGACGGCACCCTGCTCACCGTGCACAACTGGTGGCACTACGCCCTGTACGCACTGGAGTTGGGCGACGCGGCACGGGTACTGGAGATCTACGACGCGGCGCTGCACCACGAGGAGTCGGCGGGCGTCGCCATGGAACTGCTGGACGCCGCCGCCCTGTTGTGGCGGCTGTACCTGGCGGGCGAGGAGCAGAGCGCGCGGTGGGCGCGGCTCGCCGACGCGTGGGAGCGCCGCGACGACGGCGCGCACTACGCCTTCAACGACGCGCACGCGGTCATGGCGTACGTGGGTGCCGGCCGCATCGGCCTGGCCGAGCGGCTGGTGGCGGACCGGCAGCGGTGGCTGGCCGGGGCCGCGCCGGCCGTCGCCAACCGCGCGATGACCGCCGACATCGGGCTGCCGGTGTGCCGGGCGCTGATCGCGTACGGGCGGCAGGAGTACGGCCGCGCCGCCGACCTGCTGCTGCCGGTGCGGCACCGGCTGCACCGCTTCGGCGGCAGTCACGCGCAGCGCGACGCCGTGCAGCGCACGCTGGTCGAGGCGGCGCTGCGCGCGGGCCGTACGGAGCTGGCGCGCACGCTGCTGAGCGAGCGCATTCAGCTGCGCCCCGTCTGCCCGTACAACTGGTCGGCGCAGGCCCGGCTGGAGGAGCAGCTCGGCGATCCGGCGCGGGCCGCGGCGGCGCGCGAGAAGGCCGCGGCCCAGGCGGCGTTCTGAAGGACGGCCCGCCGTGACGGTTCCGGCCAGCGGAGTGCAACGCGCCGCCACGCACCGCGCTGGACCCGCCGCGCGGCCCCGCCGCCCAGGTCAGCGCGGCGCGGCCCTGCTCCGTCGCGCGCTGCCGAGGGGGCGGCAGGGACGGGCGTGACGGGCGCTCCGAACTGCGTCGCGGAATACGCATTTCCGCGCGTCTGATTACCGGTCCCGCCGCTCTCGACGATTCGGACAACCTGCTGAATTCGATGGCTTGGGCACGCAGTCCACGAAAACGCTTGTCATGCCCCGGTGCCCGCATCGAGGCCACGGCGTACGCCCGGCTCACCGGCCGGAGTTCCGGCCTGCCGGTTTCCCGCTCCGATCAGCGCTTTTCTGCAGGATATCGATGCCTTCCGGCCCGTACCGGAGCCGGGCATACGGAATTCAGGATTCACGGCAATTTCCTGCCCTATCAGTAAGTCGGCTTCTGTACTGTCCGTCCCGATGAGTGCAGAGTGCGACTCAGCGCTCACATCGTCACGCAGTCGTACAGGCGCCGTCCGGCGGAGGATGCATACATGCTGATCAGGCAGGGGGGCCTGACGCACCCGGCAGCACTGTCCCGTCCGAGCTCACCGGAACGCGCGGGCCCGCCCCGCGCGCCATTGCTCCGACGGCCGTGACATCGGATCGGTTCCCTCCGGGCCGCACCCTTTTCGCTACCACTTTCGCGTCGCGTCCAGGACGCACATCCACCAGGAGGACAGCACCATGGCACGTATTTTCATCGTGGGTTCCGGCGTCGTCGGGACGGCCACCGGTAAGGGCTTTTTACACGCCGGCCACGAGGTGACCTTCATCGACATCTCGCACCAGCGGCTCGAATACCTGCGCTCGCAGGATCTGGACGCGCGTGACGTGCTCGATCTGCGAAATGAACCGGACGCCTTCATTTTCCTCACGCTGCCCACGCCCAACGTCGGGCACCGCTACGACCTGACCGCCTTCGAGGACGGTACCGCGTCGGTGGGCGCGGCCCTGGCCGAAGCCACCGGCCACCACGTCGTGGTCGTCCGCTCCACCGTGCCGCCGGGCACCACCGAGGGTCTCGTCCAGACCCTGCTGGAGAAGCACTCGGGCAAGTCGGTCGGCGAGGGCTTCTCGCTGGCCGGCAACCCCGAATTCCTGCGCGCCGCCACGGCGTTGGAGGACTTCCGGCACCCGTGGATGACGGTGATCGCCTCCCGCAGCAACCGGACGGTGGAGCGGCTGACCGCGCTGCTGGCGCCGTTCGGCGGGGAGCTGCGCACCTTCTCCAACCCGGCGGCGGCCGAGCTGGTCAAGTGCGCCCACAACATCTACAACGCCACGAAGATCAGCTTCTGGAACGAGATGTGGCTGGTGAGCCAGACCCTCGGGCTGGACCTCGATCCCATCGCGCAGACCGTGGCCCGGTCCGCCGAGGGCTCGTACAACCCGCTCTACGGCATCCGCGGGGGAGCGCCGTACGGCGGGGTGTGCCTGCCCAAGGACACTCAGGGATTCCTCGGCCTCGCCGCGTCGCTGAGCCTGGACATGCCGCTGCTCAAGGCCGTGGTCCAGGTCAACGACACGCTGGCCGAGCGGACCGACCGGGAAGCGGACGAGCTGACCGCCGAACTGGCCTGACGGTCCCCGCCGAACTCCTCCCTCAGAGCTTCGCCTCCCCCCTTGCCCGGCCTCGGCTCACCCGTCATCGAGAACGGAACCATGAGTGCCCTACTAGACACCACGCTCTACGACTTCCGGTACTACCTGGTCTACCTGCCGTTGGGCATCCTGGGCCTGGTGCGCTGGAGCTGCTGGCTCGTGCGCCGCGCGCCGGCCGCCCTGTACCGCCCGGTGCGCAACGACTTCCGGCTGCCGCTGAGCATCGTCGTCCCGGTGTACCAGGAAGATCCCGACATCTTCGCGCACGCGATCGAATCCTGGCTGGCCAACGACGTCGAGGAGGTCGTCCTCGTCATCGACGTCACCGACGACGCGTGCCAGAAGGTCGCGGCCCGCTATCCCGTGACCGTCGTCATCACCGACGTCCCCGGCAAACGCGACGCGCTGCGCCGCGGCTGGGAGGCGTGCAGCACCGACCTGGTCGCGCTGGTGGACTCCGACACCATCTGGGCGGACGACGTGGCCGCCGAGGTGTGCAAGCCGTTCGCCGACCCCAAGGTCGGCGGCGTCGGCACCCGCCAGAACGTCTACAACCCGCGGGGTTTCCTGCAGCGGGTCAACGACATGTACCTGGACTACCGGTACTTCGACGAGAACGCGGCCCAGACCGCCGTGGGCCGCGCCGTCTCCTGCCTCTCCGGCCGGACCGCGGTCTACCGCCGGGAGCTGCTGCTGGAGATATCCGACGAGTTCATGACCGAGACGTTCATGGGCGTGCCGTGCATGTCCGGCGACGACAAGCGGCTGACCACACTGACCCTGGCGCGCGGCCACCGTACGTACATGCAGCGCTCGGCGCGGGTCTGGTCGACCTTCCCCGGCACCCTGCGGATCTTCATGAAGCAGCGGCTGCGCTGGTCCCGCAACACCTGGAGATCAGACCTCAGAGCGCTGTCGTCCCGCTGGATCCGGCGCCATCCGTTCCTCGCCTTCACCATGGCCGACAAGGCGGTGAGCAGCTTCACGCTGCTGTTCGCGCCGGTCTTCATGACCTGGGCGATCGTGCGGCAGGACTGGTTCTTCGTGGCCTGCCTGGCCGCCTGGTGGTGGATCAGCCGGGCGATGAAGATGCTTCCGCACCTGGTGCGCAGGCCGTCGTCGTTCTTCCTCGTCCCCGGCTTCGTGCTGGTGTCGTTCCTGATGGCCGGGGTGAAGATCTGTGCCCTGCTGACCATCCGCAGGCAGCGCTGGCTGACCCGGCAGGTGTCCGTCGTCAACGGTGTCGCGGTGCGGACCTCGCCGCAGGCCGCAGGTTCGGAGGCAGGCGCATGACATACGTACACCGTTGTGGGGCGGCCGCGGCCGCCCTCTCGGCCGTCCTGGCCCTCGGCGTCCAGACTGCGCCGGCGGCGGCCGCCGACCTGCCCGAGGACGTCGCCGCATGGCAGCGCACCGGGGAGCCGGACCGGCTGATGGTGCTGCGGCCGCGCAGCGTGAGCCTGCTCAGCCACGGCGTCGTCGTGCGCCGGCTGTATCCGGGGACGCCGTCCGTCTCGCTGGGCTGGCTGGCCGCCAACGCGGGCCGGGAGTGGATCGGTTCCGAGCCCGGCCGGCCGTCCACCGTCCGCATCCGTACCGCGATGCTGCTCGCTCCCGACACCATCCTGCGCATCGACGACCGAACGAAGAAGGTCCTGCTCACCGCGGGGCGGACGGCCAGGTCGGGCACGTGGATCAGCGGCAGCCGGGCCGCCCTGGACGTCGACAGCACCACGCTGGCCTCGGTCGCGGAGGACGGCTCCAGCCCCGCGCCCGCGAGCGCGCTCGGACGCCCGTACCTCTCGATGGGCGCGGGCGGCCGGATGGACTTCCGCAACGCCACCGTCAGCGGGTTCGGCCGGGTCGGCGAGTCCGCGACCGCCGACCAGTCGGGCGTCACCTGGGCCCGTGGCAGTACGGGATCCGCGACCGGTACGACGTTCGAGGACAACTACACCGGGCTGCGGCTGGCCGGCTCCAAGGACGTCACGCTGAAAAACGTCACGGCCACCGGGGCCGCCGAGGACGGCATCGTACTCAAGGGCGACCGCGGCACGAAGGCGAGCGGCCTCGCGGCCGAGTCCAACGGCCGTACGGGCATCGCCCTCGGCGGTACCGACAACCGCAGCCTGACCGGCTTGGACACCCGGGACAACGACGGCGCCGGGATCAAGGCCACCCTCCAGCGCGGCCTGCGGCTGACCTCCCCCACCTCCCACTTCGACCAGGGCGGCGGCATCGACCTGACGTCCTGCCGGCAGTGCGTCGTGCACAAGGCCACGGTGGAGAGCTCGTCGCGCGCCGCGGTGCGCGTCTCCGGCGGCAACAGCACCGTCTCCGTACAGGAACCCGAGCTGACGGGGCACAACGGCAGCGAGCCCGGCATCCTGCTGGCCGAGGGCATCGAGGGGGCCACGGTCTCCGGTGGCAGTGTCGGCGGCTTCGACCGCGGCATCGGCATCACCGGCTCGCACGTCCGCATCGACCGCACGGCCCTGACCGGCAACCGCACCGGCATCGCCATCGGCGGCAACGCCGACCGGGTCGCGCTGCACGGCGTACGGGTGGACGGCGGCGAGACCGGCGTGCTGGCCTCCGCCACCACCCGGCACATCACACTGTCCGACGTGCGGGTCAGCGAGGCCAGTCGCAAGGGCCTGGCCTCCAGCTCCCCCGGGCTGCGGGTCACCGGCGGCGCCCTGTCCGGCGGCACCACGGCCGTCGACCTCGGTGCCGCGGCGCGCCTGGAGGACGTGACGATCGGCAGCTCGCACCGCGGCATGCACCTCGCGCAGCACGTCCGTGCCTCCGGGAAGTCCGTGGACGTACTGGCCGAGCGGCAGGGCATCGACGCGGACGCCGGATCGATGCTGGACCTCACCGACTCCCGCGTCCGCGCCCCGGTGGCGCTCGACGGCGACGGCGAGGTCGCCCGGCACGGGAAGACGGAGATCACCCTGCCGCCGTTCCCCTGGCTCGGCTTCGCGGCCCTGGTGGCCCTGGCCCTGGCCGTCGTCCTGCAGACCCTCCATCACGTCCGGCACCGCGGCACCCCACGGGCCAAGGTCGCCGGGCACGTAGAGAACACGGCCTGACGCATCGTCAGCCGTGCTGCCGATACCGGCCGCCGCCCGCAACGGACGGCGGCCGGAGAAGGAGTGGCACACCATGACCGACCGATCATCCGGCGTCACAAGAGCATTGCGCGCGGGCATCGTCCTGCTGTCCGCGGGCACGCTGGTCACCGGCCTGACCGGCGTGCTCGCCCCGCCCGCACAGGCCGCGGCCTGTTCCGGACAGGTGCGGTACGCCTCCAGTACCAACACCCTCTACCTCATGTCCGGCACGTCGTCGCCGTCCGGCATCAGCACGCAGTGCCCGAGCGCTCCCCTGCACCAGGTCGACGGCTCGCCCGGCACCTGGCAGCTGGACGCCAACCTGGTCGTCCAGAACGGCGCCACCCTGGAGCTGCACGGCTCCGCGGCGGGCGGTGACACCGACACCCTGCGGCTCAACAGCCCGGCGGGCGGCGGGCCCACCGAGGTCGCCTCCATCACCGCGCAGTACGGCACGATCGACATCGACCGCGCCGAGATCACCTCCTGGGACGAGAAGGCGAACGGCCCGGACAAGGACACCTCGGCCGGCACCGGAGAGCGCGGACGGGCCTTCATACGGGCGCTGTCCTACCTCGACACCGACGGCACGCCCCGCCAGTCCACGATGAACATCTACCACAGCGACATCGGGTACCTCGGCTACTACGCGGCCGAGAGCTACGGCGTGGCGTACAAGGCCCGCGGCTGCGACATCGACCACCAGGACGTCTGCGACCGGCTGGACGTGCTCGGCGACCAGATCGGCAGCCGCTTCCACCACAACTACATGGGCACCTACACCTTCGGCGCCTACGGGATGACGTTCGACCGCAACGAGTACGACCACAACGTGGCGTACGGGCTCGACCCGCACGACGACTCGGACCACCTGACGATCACCAACAACCACGCGCACGACAACGGCAATCACGGGATCATCTGCTCCCAGCGGTGCGACCACCTGGAGATCGTCGGCAACGAGAGCGACCACAACGGCATCCCGCCCTACCTGCCGCCGGGCGACGAGGACGCGTCGGACAACCAGGTGCACGGCATCATGCTGCACCGCGGCGTCACCGACTCCGTCGTGCGCGACAACAACGTGCACGACCAGCCCAACGGCGCGGGCATCGCGGTCTTCGACAGCAGTGACGACGTCATCGAGAACAACACCGTCACGCGCGCGAAGTTCGGGCTGCGCTACAGCGTCGGTTCGCAGGACATCACCATGACGAACAACACCGTCACGGACAGCGGGCAGTACGCCGTCTACACGTACCAGGGCTCGGACAAGCCCGTGTACACCAACGACACCGGCAGGCCGGCCCGGCTGAAGTTCACCGGCAACACCTTCGACGGCAGCGGGAGCAACGTCCTCAAGCTCGGGCAGAGCGACAACCTGACGTTCAGCGGGAACACCTTCACCGGCACGTTGGCCTCCGGCGCGCTGACCCAGCAGACCGCGGGGACCACCTTCGACCGGAACACCGCGCCGTCCGGGCTGACGTACACCGTCAAGGGTTCGCCCGGGTCGATCGCCTTCCGCGACCAGAACCCGGTCAAGGTGCAGCTGGACTCGGCCAGTTCGGCGGCCTTCACCGCAACTGGCCTGAAATCGGGCGCTTCGTACAAGCTCACCGCAGACGGCCGTACCGTGGCCACCGGCAAGGCGGACTCGAAGGGCACCCTGACCCTGCGCGCCAAGGAGGCGAGCAGCTCGGCGGTGACCTACCGGATCGCCGCCGCCTGACAGCAGGCCGTCCCGCCGCCCGTGCGGCGGGGCGGCCGATGCCCCCGAGCCAGGACAGGAGCACCCGGCCCATGGACCGTCGGACGTTCGTCGCCGCGGGAGCGGCCTCGCTGGCCGCCCTCCTCGCCTCGTGCTCCGGCTCCGACGAGAAACCCCCGCCGCCGCGGGAAACGGACGACCCCTCCCCCGGCTCGTCCCTGGACTGGGACACCGCCGCGGTGGCCCGGTTCTTCGGTTCCCGGCTCAGGCCGCGCGAGGACGGCTCCTTCGGCCTGTCCCGCGCCGCGCTGCGGCACCATCCGCTGTACGGGCCCGTGCTGCGGGTGCGTTATCCGGCCCGCTCGGCCAGCCCCACCGTCGCCCGCCGCTACGGCCGCCCGGAAGGCGGCGCGCAGCTGTACCTGCCGCTGCGCTCCGGCCCGACCGACGCCCTCCATCTGCGCTACTACCTGCGTTTCCCCAAGGGTTTCGACTTCGTCAAGGGCGGCAAGCTGCCCGGCCTGTACGGCGGTTCGGTGACCGGCGGCCGGCACATCCCCGACGGCGAGAACGGCCTGTCCACGCGGTACATGTGGCGGCGCAAGGGCCGGGGCGAGGTGTACGCGTACCTGCCGACCTCCGTGGAGCACGGCACCTCGCTCGGCCGCGGCAAGTGGAAGTGGCCGGTCGGCCGCTGGACCTGCGTGGAGCAGTCCGTACGGCTCAACACGCCGGGCGAGGACGACGGTTCGGTGGAGGTGTTCCTCGACGGCCGGCGGGTGCTGCGCAAGGACGACCTGGAGTTCCGGACCACGAAGAAACTGCAGATCGAGGGCGTGTTCTTCTCGACCTTCTTCGGCGGCTCGGACCCGAGCTGGGCGACGCCGGACGCGGATTACGCGGACTTCGCGGCGTTCGCCGTCTCGCACGAGCGCATCGGTCCGATACGGCGCGACTGACCCGTCACCTGGCTTCTCAGGACGACTCGCGGACCACCAGCTCCGTCGGCAGCGTGAGCCGCTGCCGGGGTGCCGCGGGGTCGGCGATCTCGCGCAGCAGGACGCGGGCGATCGTGGTGCCCAGCTCCTCGACGGGCTGCCGGACGGTCGTCAGGGGCGGGTGGGTGTGCCGGGCGAGGAAGGAGTCGTCGAAGCCGACGACCGCCACGTCCTCGGGGACGCGCCGCCCGCGGGCGCGCAGCTCGCTCAGTGCGCCCACCGCCATCACGTCGGAGGCCACGAAGAGGGCGTCCAGGTCCGGGACGCGGTCCAGGAGCGTGCGCACGGCGGCCCGCCCGCCCTCCTCGGTGAAGTCCGCGCGGGCCACGAGCCGTTCCTCGGGCCGCGCGCCGGCCGCGCGCAGGGCGTCCTGCCAGCCCTGGAGCCGGCCGCGGCCGACGTCCATGTCCATCGGTCCGGTGACCGTCGCGATCCTGGTGCGGCCGCGCTCCAGCAGGTGCCGTACGGCCGCGTGGGCGCCGCCCGCGTTGTCGGCGCAGACGTGGCTGAGCGACTCCTCGGGCGAGCGGCGGCCGGCGAGCACGGTGGGCAGGCCCATCTCCTCCAGCAGCGCGGGCAGCGGGTCGTGCTCGTGCACGGAGGCCAGCAGGACGCCGTCCACCCGCCGCTCCGCGACGGACGCGGTGAGCCGGTCGCGCTCGCCCTGGTCGCGGACGAGGATCAGCTGGAGCTGGGTCCGGGTGTCGGCGAGGCCGGTGCTCACGCCGCGGATCACGGCCGCGAAGTACGGCTCGGCACCGAGCCGGGACTCCGATTCGGGGATGACCAGGGCGATGGAGTTGGTCCTGCTGGTGACGAGGCCGCGGGCGACGGAGTTCGGTACGTAGTTCAGCTCGGCTATGGCGGCCAGGACGGCGGCCCTGGCCTCGTCGCTGACGAGCGTCGAGCCGTTGATGACGCGTGAGACCGTGGTGCGGCCGACGCCGGCGCGTGCCGCCACGGTTTTTATCGTCGGCCGCTGTCCGCCCGCCATCGCGCCACCCCCGCCGTGTCCCGTCCCCGCCCCGTTCACCAGCGCATTGTGCCAGACCTCCGGCGCGCTCCGTACAGCCTTCGGGCACTGTGCCGAGCGGAACGTCAACTCTCGTCTGTGTTCAAGTCATTGACACATCACCCCGACTGCGGTCACTCTTCCGAAACATCGGTGGGCACGTTCCCAGCGCCGTCCAGCGGCGAATGGGAACGTACCCACATCGGCATGGGCCTGGGAGGGGAACGGCGATGAGCGTTCGGAAAACGATGACGAGGAGATCCCTGGCGGTGGTGTCGGCCGCCGCCGCGCTCGGCCTGGTCGCCGGCTGCGGCGGCAGCGGCGCCTCGGACACCGGCGGCGGGATCAAGGACGGCAAGGTCACCATCACCATGGGCCTGTACGGCGTCATGGGCTTCAAGGAGGCCGGCCTGCTGGAGCGTTACGAGAAGGACCACCCGAACGTCACCATCAAGGCGGAGATCGCCGGGGACGAGCAGACGTACTACACCGCGCTGCAGACCCATCTCGCCGCCGGCAGCGGCCTCAAGGACATCCAGGGCATCGAGGTCGGGCGCGCCAAGGAGCTCGTGGACACCCGGGCGGCGACCTTCGCCGACCTGTCGAAGGTCCCCGGAACCGGACATTTCCTGCCCTGGAAGCGGAACCAGGTCAGCACGGCGGACAAGAAGGTCATCGGCCTGGGCACCGACATCGGCCCGATGGCCGTCTGCTACCGCAAGGACCTGTTCGCCAAGGCCGGGCTGCCCACCGACCGCGAGAAGGTCGCGGAGCTGTGGGCGGGCGACTGGTCGAAGTACGTCGACGCGGGGCGGAAGTTCAAGTCCGGCTTCAAGGGCGACGGCGTGGCCTTCATGGACAGCGCCAGCGGTCTGTTCAACGCCATGATCTACGGCAGCTCCCAGCAGTTCTACGACGCCAAGGGCAAGCTGATCTACAAGGACAACCCGGTCGTCACCGGCGCCTGGGACCTGGCTGCGGACGCCGCCTCCTCGGACCTGACCGCCAAGCTCCGCCAGTTCCAGCCCGGCTGGGACCCGGGACTGGCCAACGGTACGTTCGCCACGACGGTGTGCCCGGCGTGGATGCTCGCCCACATCAGCGAGAAGGCGGGCCCGAAGAACAAGGGCAAGTGGGATGTGGCCAAGGCCCCCAAGGGCGCCAACTGGGGCGGCTCCTTCCTCGGCGTGATGGAGCAGAGCCCGGTCAAGGACGAGGCGAAGAAGCTGGTCGCGTGGCTCACCGCGCCCGAGCAGCAGGCGTACCTCTTCGAGAAGCTCGGCAACTTCCCGTCGTCGGAGAAGGCCCTCAAGGCACCCGAAGTGGCCCACGCGAAGTCGGCGTACTTCAGTGCGGCGCCGATCGGCGAGATCTTCGGCGTCGCCGCCCGGGAGATCCCCGACAAGCAGGTGCTCGGCCGCAAGGACGGCACGATCAAGGACATCTTCTCGCAGGGCCTGACGCTCATCGAGGCACAGCACAAGAGCCCCGAAACGGCCTGGAAGACCACCGACGAGCGCGTCAAGAAGGCCACCGGCTGACCGCCGGCACCCGACCGATACAGGAGGATCCCGGTGGCCCTGCAGACCTATCGGCGGCGTACGTTCTGGCACCGGCTGGACGTGCGCGGCGCCCCGTACGCCTTCGTCGCCCCGTTCTTCGTCGTCTTCGCCGCGTTCAGTTTCTATCCGCTGCTCTACACCGCGTGGATCTCGCTGCACAAAGTGGAGCTGTCCTCCATGGACCTCATGGAGTGGGTGGGGCTGGACAACTTCACGGCGCTGTGGGGCGACGACCGCTTCTGGAACGCGCTCGCCAACACCTTCACACTCGGCGTGCTCTCCACCGTCCCGCAGCTGCTGATGGCGCTGGGCCTGGCGCACCTGCTCCACTACCGGCTGCGCGGCTCGGCCTTCTTCCGGGTCGCGGCGCTGACGCCGTACGCGACGTCGGTGGGCGCCGCCGCGCTGGTCTTCACGATGCTCTTCGAGCGCGACTTCGGCATGATCAACTGGCTGCTGGGGCTGGTCGGCATGGACCCGGTCAACTGGGAGAACGACAAGTGGGCCGCCCAGCTGGCCGTCTCCTCGATCGTCATCTGGCGCTGGACCGGCTACAACGCGCTGCTCTACCTGGCGGCGATGCAGGCCGTGCCGGACGAGCGGTACGAGGCCGCCGCGCTCGACGGCGCCTCGCGCTGGCAGCAGTTCCGGATGGTCACCATCCCCGGCATCCGGTCCACGGTCGTCTTCACGATCGTGCTGTCCACGATCGGCGCGACCCAGCTCTTCGGCGAGCCGCTGATCTTCGGCCAGGGCCCGAACGGCATCACCGGCGGCGCCGACAACCAGTACCAGACCCTGGGCCTGCTGCTTTACGAGGAGGGCTGGAAGAACTACCAGATGGGGCGCGCCGCGACCATCGCCTGGGCGATGTTCCTGCTGCTGATCCTCGTCTTCGTCGTGCAGCGCGTCGTCCAGCGCCTCGCTTCCCGCCCGGCCGGCCGCCGGCACGTCCTGTCCAGGAGCAGCCAGTGATGACCACCGACAGCCTCGAGGCCCCGGCGGCGGACCGGCGCCCGCGCACCGCCGGGCACCCTACGCGTCCCCCGGCCCGCCGCCGGCTGTCCCTGCGGCCCGGCGCCGGACGTCAGCACCACGCGGGCCCCGTCGCCTACGTCCTGCTGGCCGTCGCGACGCTCGCTTCGCTGTTCCCGCTGTACTGGACGCTGGTGGCGGCCTCCAGCGACAACACCCGGGTGTCGCAGACGCCGCCGCCGTTCCTGCCGGGCCCGCACCTCTTCGAGAACCTGGGCAAGGCCTGGAACGACGCGGCGCTGGGCAAGGCCATGGCCAACAGCCTGATCGTGGCAGGCGTCATCGCGCTGTCGACCGTGCTGTTCGCGACCCTCGCGGGCTTCGCCTTCGCCAAGCTGCGCTTCCGCGGCCGCAACATCCTGCTCATGCTGGTCATCGGCACGATGATGGTGCCGCCGCAGCTGGGCGTCGTGCCGCTGTTCATGATGATGAGCGAGCTGGGCTGGGGCCAGCAGCTGCCGTCGGTCATCTTCCCCACCCTGGTCAGCGCGGTGGGCGTGTTCTTCATGCGGCAGTACCTGGCCGAGGCGCTGCCCGACGAGCTGGTCGAGGCGGGCCGGGTGGACGGCGCGCACTCGCTCCGCATCTTCTGGAGCATCGTGCTGCCGGTCGCCCGGCCGGCCATGGCCGTCCTCTTCATGATCACGTTCGTGCACGCGTGGAACGACTTCTTCTGGCCATTCATCGCGCTGGACATGACCAACCCCACCGTCCCCGTCGCGCTGACCCAGCTCAGCGCGGGGTACGTCCGCGACCAGTCGCTCATCATGGCGGGCGCGCTGCTCGGAACGCTCCCCCTGCTGGCGATGTTCATCGTCTTCGGCCGCCAGATCGTGGGCGGGATCATGCAGGGCGCGGTGAAGGGATGACCGCCCGGCCCGCTTCCGTCTCCCCCGTTTCTTCTTCTCCCGAAAGGACACCCTTGACCACCGCATCGCAGACCGCCGCCCGCTCGGAGACAGCCGCAGCGCCGCACCCTCTCCTCGCCGCTGATCAGGGCCCCGCCGCCGGCCTTTCCTTCCCGCCGGGCTTCCTCTGGGGCACGGCCACGGCCGCGTACCAGGTCGAGGGCGCGGCGGCCGAGGACGGCCGCACGCCCTCCATCTGGGACACCTTCGCGCGCACGCCGGGCAAGGTGCGCAACGGCGACACCGGCGACATCGCGACGGACCACTACCACCGCTGGCGCGAGGACGTCGCCCTCATGGCCGAGCTGGGCGTGGGTGCGTACCGCTTCTCGCTGTCCTGGCCGCGCGTCCAGCCGACCGGGCGCGGCCCCGCCGTACAGAAGGGCCTGGACTTCTACCGGCGGCTGGCCGACGAGCTGCTGGAGAAGGGCATCCAGCCGGTGGTCACGCTCTACCACTGGGACCTGCCGCAGGAGCTGGAGGACGCGGGCGGCTGGCCGGAGCGGGCGACCGCCGGCCGGTTCGCCGAGTACGCGGCGCTGGCCGCCGACGCGCTGGGCGACCGGGTCCGTACCTGGATCACCCTCAACGAGCCCTGGTGCAGCGCCTTCCTGGGCCATGCCTCCGGGGTGCACGCGCCGGGGCGTACCGAACCGGTCGCCGCGCTGCGCGCCGCACACCATCTCAATCTCGCGCACGGCACGGCGGTCCAGGCGCTCCGCGCGGCGCTGCCGTCCGCGGCCGACATCGCGATCACGCTCAACGTCCATCAGGTACGGCCGCGTACCGACAGCCCCCAGGACGCGGACGCGGCGCGCCGTATCGACGCCCTGGCCAACCGGGTGTTCACCGGCCCGCTGCTGCACGGCGCCTATCCGGACGACCTGCTGGCCGACACGGCGCGGCTGACCGACTGGTCCTTCGTGCACGACGGCGACACCGCGACCATCCAGCAGCCGCTGGACTTCCTGGGCGTCAACTACTACACGCCGACGCTGGTGTCCGCGGCGGACGGCACGGAGCCCGACCACTCCGCCGACGGCCACGGCGAGAGCGGCCACAGCCCCTGGCCGGGCGCCGACGACGTGGTCTTCCACCGTCCGCCGGGCCGTACGACGGCGATGGGCTGGGCGGTGGATCCAAGCGGCCTGTACGACCTGCTGCTGCGGCTGAAGGCGGACGCGCCGGACCTGCCGCTGATGATCACCGAGAACGGCGCGGCGTGCGACGACTACGCCGACCCGAGCGGCGAGGTGCGGGACCCGGACCGGATCGCGTATCTGCACGGCCACCTGGCGGCCGTGCACCGCGCCATCGAGGCCGGCGTGGACGTCCGCGGCTACTTCCTGTGGTCGCTGCTGGACAACTTCGAGTGGGGCTACGGCTACAGCAAGCGCTTCGGCGCGGTGTACGTGGACTACCCGACCGGGCGCCGCATCCCGAAGGCCAGCGCCCGGTGGTACGCGGAGGTGTCCCGCACGAACACCCTCCCGGCGGCGGACACCGAGTAGCGGACACCGATTAGCGGACACCGAGTAAGTGCCGGGCCCTCAAGTGAGCAGGGCCAGCAGGTGGGTACAGGCCGCGGCCTCGTCCGTATGGCGGGCGATGACCTCGTAACGGCCGCGTTCGTACGCACCGGTCTCCCACGCCCCGTCCGGCGTCCTGCGCAGGTACAGGAAGTCGGGGGGCGTGGGGGCCGGCTCGTGCACGCCCTCGATCCGGTAGTGGCCGTCGGCCACCCCGGCCGCGCGCAGCGCGGACCGCAGCTGCTGCCGGTCCATGGCGTCGTCCGCCGTCCGGCCTACGCGTCCGCCGGCGTGAGGTACCGGTGGTCCACCAGCCACTTCACGTTGAGCCGCTGGCCCTCGCCCGGGTTCAGGAACACCGAGTCCAGCTTGATCTGCTGGCCGCCGCCGGGCTGTTCGAACCAGGGGGCGATGCTGCCCTGCCACACCCAGAACGGCTTGATCACCTTGTACGTGTGGTAGTCGCACGGCGAAACGGGTTCGCGGGTGTTGAGGTTCTGCGGGGGCAGCGCGCGCTCGGCGTACGGGTCGCCGGCCGGCGCCAGGTACCCGCCGAACTCGGAGCCGAAGCGGTCCAGCCGCTGGCCGGTGCGCAGCTTCGACGGCTCCTTGTCGATCTCGCCGTTGACCTCGGCGAATCCGTCGTTGGGCGGGTACTTCCAGCTGCCCGAGTCCGCCGGTCCCTGCCAGTACTTCTTCAGGAAGGCGGCGGGCGACAGCGTGCCCGTCCGGTGGTACCCCTTCAGGAGCGGGCCCACCGGTGCCAGCCGCTTGTTCGGCAGCCATTTCGGGCCGAGCCGCGCGTCACCGTTGAACTTGCCGGTGCAGGGCTCGTGCCGGGCGGCGGCGTCGGCCGCCGGGCGCTTCTCCTGCTGCTGCGGCGCGGCGCTCGCGGCAGGGGCGGCCGCCAGCCCGGCGGCCAGGCCGAGCGCGGCGAGCAGGGTACGGAGTCGGTTCACTCAGGGCTCTCCTTGTGCGGTCGTGCAGACCTGCTGCGTGGGGACGGCTTTCCGGGCCGACGGCGTGCGCGTACACGTGTGCACGCTGCGGGTGCTGATGCTGATGTGCCATCAGCTCGGACCATTCCGCACGGTAACCGGTCGTTCACGTAGGGCGGTAGCACGCGACGCCGATTTCCGGCCACCCGTCACGGCCCGGGGTGCAGCGCAAGCCAGCGCAGGGTGCCGCACAGCAACGCAGCAGGGGCCGCCGCGCGGGCGACCCCTGCTGCGTGTGTTTCGGGCGTTCTCTCAGAGGCCCAGCAGCCCCAGGCCCAGCAGGCCGCCCTTGCCGCCACCGCCGAGGAGGCCGTTGTTGCCCTGCTGCTTCGGCGTCTCGCCCGGCCGCGCCTCGTCGCCCGGCATCGTGTTCTGCTCCTGCCCCGGGAAGGCGCCCGGCTGCGCGGGCTCCGGGTCGCCGGACATGCCGGCCGGGCCGTTGACGGGGTCTTCGTCGCCGGGGTCGCCGGCGACCTGCACTGCGCCGGCGGCGGACGCCGGAGCGTAGGCGGCGGCCACGGGGGCGCCGAGGAGGACGATCATGGAGGCGGCGGCTGCCGCACCTGCCGCGAGTCGGGTACGCACGGTGCTCTCTCCCTCGCATCATGGATGTGACGTGTCCGTCCTTCCGCGCGGTGGCGCATGGCTAACAGAACTTCACCCGACTACCGGCGCAAAGATCACTGGATCGCACGGTGATCACTGGATCGCACGGTGCCCCAGGCGGGCGCCCGTCGTTGCACCGTGAGGTGGTTGCGGTCGTGGCGTGCGGTGGTGGTCATCGCGGCGTGAGGTGGTTCACGCGAAAGAAGTGGCGTTGCGCGTGCGGGGCTGGGTACGGGCCCCCGAGATCGCCGAGCGGGATACCGGTATGAAAGGGTGGAAACTCGGCGAAAAGCAACGCGAGAAAAGGAGCCGCCATGTCGTCCAAGCGCCGCCGCAAGAAGAAGGCACGTCGCAAGAACGGTGCCAACCACGGCAGCCGTCCGCAGTCCTGAAGGACGAAGGACGCCGTAGGGAAGGAGGCCGGTGGGCACAGCCCACCGGCCTCCTTCCCTGTCCAGGTCAGTCGTCAGTCCAGCGCGTACTCGAAGGTGTACGGGACGGACGGCGCGCCGTGCACGGCGGTGAAGGAGCCGGTGCCGCGCAGCCCGGCCAGCTCGCCCGTGCCCGTGCCCGGCACCACCTCGAACGTGCAGTGCACCGTGCCGTCGGGCTCGAAGGAGCCGCGCTCCTCGACGACGAACGTGCCCGCGCGCCCGTCGAGGCTGCCGGTCAGTACTTCCATGCCGGTGAACGTGCCGGTCTTCTCCGTGGCGTAGACGATGGTGTACTCGCACGTCGTGCGGGCCGCCTCGATGCCACCGGTGAAGGTGTTGGTGACGGAGGCGTGCGCGAGCTTCGGGTGCGCCTCGGCCGGGCCGACGGTGCGCTCCTGCCAGTCGGCGAAGGTGAAGTGGCCGGTGGTCTGTGCGGGCATGGCCGCCCTTTCGATCGGCCGCACGGCCTGTTCCGCGCGGTGTGTGACCAGCCTGTCCGCCGTACCTGACACCTTCTGTCAGGTACACGGGACAATGGCTGCCATGCGTGCCGACCGGCTTCTCTCCCTGCTCCTGCTGCTCCAGAACCGCGGGCGGCTGACGGCGTCCGAACTCGCCGCGGAGCTGGAGGTGTCGGTCCGTACCGTGTACCGGGACATCGAGGCGCTCGGCGCGTCGGGCATCCCGGTCTGCGCCGACCGCGGCCCCGACGGTGGCTACCGCCTGATGGATGGTTACCGCACGCGGCTAACCGGGCTCACCGACGCCGAGGCCGACGCGCTCTTCCTCGCCGGGGCGCCGGGCGCCGCGGGCGAGTTGGGCCTCGGCGCGGTGCTGGCCACCGCGCAGCTGAAGCTGCAGGCCGCGCTCCCGGCCGGGCTGGCGGATCGGTCGCGGCGCGTCCAGGACCGGTTTCACCTGGACGCGCCCGCGTGGTTCCGCGAGGCCGACCCGGTCCCCCATCTCGGCCGCGTCGCACAGGCGGTGTGGGAACAGCGCGTACTGCGCGTCCAGTACCGGAAGTGGGGCGGCGACGGCCACCGGGCGCTCGACCTCGGCCCGCTCGGCCTCGTCCTCAAGGGCGGCATTTGGTACTTGGTAGCGCTGGCGGGCGAGGCGATCCGTACTTACCGGATCTCCCGCCTGCTGGCCGTCGACGTCACGGAGCAGGCCTTCGACCGGCCGGCGGAATTCGACCTGGCCGCGCACTGGGCGGAGTCCTCCCGCCGCCTGGAGACCGCCCTCCACCAGGGCGTCGCGCAGCTGCGGATCTCGCCCCGCGGCCGGCAGCTGCTGCCCATGCAGTTCGGCGCCGCGGGCGCGCGGGCCCTCGAAGCGGCCGGGCCGCCCGACGACGAGGGCTGGGTGCGGGTCGAGCTGGCGGTCGAGACACCGGCCGTCGCGGTCGGCGACCTGCTCAGGCTGGGCACGGAGGCGGAGGTGCTCGGCCCACCCGAGTTGCGCGCGGCCGTGGCCCGGACGGTGGCCGAACTGACGCACCGTTACGCGGCGGGCCCGCCTGACCCTGGGCTGACGCACCGTTACTCGGCGGCCACCCCGGCCTCGGACTGACGCACCGTTACGCGGCGGCGCCCTGACCCCGTAAGGCCGCCCGCGCCGCCCGCGTTGCCCGGATTCAGCCCGCCGGGCTCGTGGCGTCCTCGATCAGCCGGTGCGCCGCGGCGTCGATGCGGGCCGTGTCGCCGGTGACCAGGCGGTCCTGGCACAGCCCGCGCAGGCCCGAGACCAGCAGCGTGGCCCGGACCCTGGCGTCCTGCTCCGCGTGTCCGAGCCGTACGTAGGCGGCGGCGATCGGGCCGACCATCACCTCGACCGCGTCGGCGGCCAGCGCTCCGTACGGCTCCGGCTGCGTGGTGGCCAGGCTGAGCAGCTGCAGCAGCATGCGGACCAGCCCGCGCTGCCTGCCGACCGTGATCGCCTCCCACAGCGCGCGGGCGGCGCGGCGCAGCTCCGCCGCGTCGTCGACGCCGCCGAACATCGCCTCGGCGTCGGGCCGGCTGGCCGCCAGGGCCTGGGCCAGGAGGTTCTCCCGGCTGCCGAAGTAGTAGAGCAGCATCCGTTTGCTGGTGCCCACCGCTTCCGCGAGTGGGCTCAGGGACAGGCCCGCCAGGCCGTGGTGCTCCAGATGCTGCACCACCTTCTCCAGCAGTTCGGTCCGTTTCCGTGAATCCGTCGCACGAGGCACCCCTTGACCGTACCGATCGGTACACCTACAGTCCAACGCGAACCGTTGATGTACCGATCGGTACATCAACAGCGGCGAGACGAGGAGGCAGAGCATGGGCGCAACGGGCCCGGACATCGCGATCGTGGGGGCCGGCATCGGCGGGCTCACCCTGGCTCTCGCCCTGCGGGCACGCGGCATCGACGCGGAAATCCACGAGCAGGCACCCGAGTTGCGCGAGGTCGGCGCGGCGGTGGCACTGTCGGCGAACGCCACCCGGCTGCTCGCCCGGCTCGGCCTGGACACGGAGCTGACGGCGGCCGGCGCCGAGCCGACCGAGCTGGTGTACCGGCACTGGCGGGACGGCCGCCGCATCGCCGCGCACCCGGTCGGCGACTCGTACCGTACGCGGTTCGGCGGCCCCTACCTGGGCGTGCACCGCGCGGCCTTCCAGCGCATCCTGGGCGACGCCTGGGGCAGCGAGCGGCTGCACCTGGGCACGGCGGTCGGCGGGGTGCACGAGGACGCGGCGGCGGACGGCGGCGGGGTACGCCTGGACCTCGCGGACGGCCGGAGCGTGCGGGCCGGGCTGGTCGTCGGCGCGGACGGCGTGCACTCCACCGTGCGGCGCCAGGTCACCGCCGAGGACGTCACCGCGTACTCCGGTACGAGCGGCTTCCGCGGCCTGGTGCCGGCCGAGGCAATGCCCTCGCTGCCGGACCCGGCGGCCATCCAGTTCTGGATGGGGCCCGGCGCGCACGTGCTGCACTACCCCATCGACAGCGCCGGAACGGTCAACTTCCTCGCGGTGGTGGAGGGCCCGGACCGCTGGGCCGACGGCACTTGGCGGGCGGAAGCCGCGCCCGGGGAACTCCTCGCGGCGTTCGACGGCTGGCACCCGGCGATCACCGAGATGCTCGCGGCCGCGCCGCAGAGCGCGCGGTGGGGTCTGTTCGGGCAGGCGCCGCTGCGGCGGTGGAGCCGCGGCCGGGCGGTGCTGATCGGGGACGCGGCGCACGCGATGCTGCCGCACCACGGGCAGGGCGCCAACCAGACCATCGAGGACGCCGTGACGCTGGCGGACTGCCTGGCCGACTCCCGCGCGGCCGGCGGGCCGGACGCGTACGGCGCGGCCCTGCTCCGGTACGAAGGGCTCCGGCGGGTGCGCACCCGCCAGGTGCAGCGCAGCTCCTGGGTCACCTCCGGCCTGCTGCACCTGCCCGACGGGCCGGCGGCCGAGCGCCGGGACCGGAAGCTGGCCACGGTCCCGGCGGACTTCGGCTGGATCCACGCCCATGACGTACAGCGGGAGCCGGTCGCGGGCCCGCGCGCTTCCTGACGGTGCGTCATGACCTAGTACGCACAGTGGCGGTGCCGCCCCGGTCCCGGGGCAACACCGCCACTGGACGGCACGACAGCTCAGCCGTCGCCCGGACCGGTCAGAACCGGCCCGCGTCGACGAGCCCCATCCAGTAGGCGGCGGCCCGCGCGTCACCCACGGTCACGACGCCGTCGTGGCCGCCGACGCTGGTCATGCTGCTCGCCGAGCCGCTGAGCATCCCGCTGACGTCGTCGTGGTCGTGCGCGGAAGCGATGCCGCTCATCGGGACCAGCGCGGCCGAGGCCAGGGCGAGAGACGCAGCGGTACGAGCGAAGATCTTGCGCATGTCATACCTCTTCAGGTAGGTGGGTTGATCGCCCCCATGCTTCTCCGCCCCGCCGGTTCCCGAAGCGCGGCGCTCGGGCAATTGACCCTGATGGCCGACCGAGGTGAGCCGGGTCACCGAGTCGTCGGATTTTCACTCCGCACGGCCTGTTCCGTCGCGCCGCGGGCCACCGCCCGGAACTGTTGCGGCGTGCGGCCGTCGCGCTTGCGGAAGAACTTGGAGAAGTCGCCCGGCTCCCGGAAGCCGAGCCGGCGGGAGACCTCGGCCGCCGGGGCGTCGGTGTGCACCAGGAGGCGCTTGGCCTCCAGGAGGATGCGCGCGTCGAGGTACTGCTTGGCGGACAGGCCGGTGGCGGCGAGCGTGGCGCGGGTGAGGGTACGGACGTTGTAGCCGAGCGCGGTGGCGTAGTCGGCGACGCGGTGCGTGTCGGCGAAGTCGCGCTCGACGGCTGCGTGGTAGTGCGCGAAGGCGCCGCCCGGCCGGTGCGCGGCGGGGGTCTCGGGGCGGGCGTGGGCGAGCCGCAGCAGCAGCACGGCCAACAGCAGGCGCAGCGCCTCGATGTGCGCCTGGAGGGGGATGGAGGCCAGGTCGGCGTACTCGTGGGTGAGGTGGCGCAGGGCGAGCTGGGTGGCGCGGGCGTGCGGCCCCTCCGGCAGCAGCGGGACCTGCTCGAAGGGCGCCTCGGCGTCGGCGAAGCCGGGCTGCCAGATCACGATGGTGCCGCGCGCGGCCGCCAGGTCCTCGGGGACGTACTGGTGCACCTGGCCCGGCTGGATCCACAGCCAGCTGCCGGCGCGCAGCACGTGCTCGGAGAAGTCCACGGTGTGCCGCAGGGTGCCGGAGCGCACGTGGATGAGGTGGTGGAAGCCGGGGCGCTGCGGGCTCCCCAGATCGATGCCGCGGCGGTCTCCGCGGGCCCGCAGCTCGGCGAAGTCCAGGACGTCCATGCCAATGGGCGCGCCGAGAGACGGCCGGTAGGCGACGTCCGTGATCGAGAGCTGTCCGTTTTTTCCCATGCTGAGTCCGTAGCGTACCGCTGTCGTCCCCGTACCCCCTCCTACGGTCGCACAAGAGGCAGCGATGAGCCGGAAGCTGCCGGAGAGCGAGGTGCGACGTGCGGCTGATCGTGGGAATGACCGGGGCGACCGGGGCGGTCTTCGGAATCCGGGTGCTGGAGCACCTGGCCGAGCTGCCGGAGGTGGAGACCCATCTCGTACTGAGCCGCTGGGCCCGGTCCACGATCGAGCTGGAGACCGGCCGGAGCGCCCGCGAGGTCGCCGGGCTGGCCGATGTCGTGCACAGCCCCGAGGACCAGGGCGCGGCCATCTCGTCCGGGTCGTTCCGGACGGACGGCATGATCATCGTGCCCTGCTCGATGAAGACCCTCGCCGGCATCCGGGCCGGTTACGCGGACGGCCTGGTCGGCCGCGCCGCCGACGTCGTACTGAAGGAGCGCCGCAAGCTGGTGGTCGTCCCGCGGGAGACGCCGCTCAGCGAGATCCATCTGGAGAACATGCTGGCGCTGGCGCGGATGGGCGTGCAGATCGTGCCGCCGATGCCCGCCTTCTACAACCACCCCGCCACCGTCGACGACATCGTCGACCACATCACCGCCCGCATCGTCGACCAGTTCGACCTGCCGGCGCCCGCCGCCAAGCGGTGGGCCGGCATGCGGGCGGCGCGTCACCACAGCACTGACAGCAAGGAGCCGACATGGCCTACGACGACCTCCGCAGCTTTCTGACCACCCTGGAGGGCGAGGGCCAGCTGCTGCGCATCACCGACGAGGTACTGCCCGAGCCGGACCTGGCCGCGGCCGCCAACGCGGCGGGCCGGATCGGCGAGGGCGCCCCCGCCCTGTACTTCGACAACGTCAAGGGCTTCACCGACGCGCGGATCGCCCTGAACGTGCACGGTTCCTGGCGCAACCACGCCCTCGCCCTCGGCCTGCCCGCAGCCACCTCGGTCAAGGACCAGGTCGAGGAGTTCGCGCGGCGCTGGGACGACTTCCCCGTCGCGCCCGAGCGCCGCGAGGACGCCCCCTGGCGCGAGAACACGCAGGAGGGCGCGGACATCGACCTCTTCAAGGTCCTTCCGCTCTTCCGCCTCAACGACGGCGACGGCGGCTTCTACCTGGACAAGGCCGCGGTCGTCTCCCGCGACCCCGACGACCCGGACCACTTCGGCAAGCAGAACGTCGGCACGTACCGCCTGGAGGTCATCGGCCGCGACCGGCTCGCCATCCAGCCGGTCCCGGTGCACGACGTGGCGCTGCACCTGAAGGCGGCCGAGAGCCGGGACGAGGACCTGCCCATCGCGATCACGCTCGGCAACGACCCGGTGATGACGATCGTGGCCGGCATGCCGATGGGGTACGACCGTTCCGAGTACGAGATGGCCGGCGCGCTGCGCGGCGCGCCCGCGCCGATCGCCACCGCGCCGCTCACCGGCTTCGACGTGCCCTGGGGCTCGGAGGTCGTCATCGAGGGCGTGATCGAGGGCCGCAAGCGGCAGATCGAGGGCCCGTTCGGCGAGTTCACCGGGCATTACTCGGGCGGCCGCCGGATGCCGGTGGTCCGCATCGACCGCATCTCGTACCGCACGAACCCGGTCTTCGAGTCGCTCTACCTGGGCATGCCGTGGACCGAGGTGGACTACCTCGTCGGGCCGAACACCTGCGTGCCACTGCTCAAGCAGCTGCGCGCGGAGTTCCCCGAGGTGCAGGCGGTCAACGCGATGTACACGCACGGCCTGGCCGTGATCATCTCGACGAAGAAGCGGTACGGCGGCTTCGCCAAGGCGGTCGGCATGCGCGCGATGACCACGCCCCACGGTCTGGGGTACGTCGCCCAGGTGATCCTCGTCGACGAGGACGTCGACCCGTTCAACCTGCCGCAGGTGATGTGGGCGATGTCCTCCAAGGTCAACCCCGCGGACGACGTCGTGATCATTCCCAACCTGTCCGTCCTGGAGCTGGCCCCGGCGGCCAACCCCGCCGGCATCACCAGCAAGATGATCATCGACGCCACGACCCCGGTCTCGCCCGACAATCGCGGCAACTTCAGCACCCCGGTCCGCGACCTGCCCGAGACCAAGGAGTGGATCGGCCGGCTGAACGCGCTGATCGCCGCCCGCTGACCCGCCCCCTGCCTTCCCCTTCCGGAGACCCGCATGATCTGCCCCCGCTGCGCGCACGACGCGCTCGACACCCTCGCCCACTCCCCCGTCCCCGGCGTCTGGGACGTGCTCCAGTGCACCCGCTGCCTGTACACCTGGCGCACCACCGAGCCCGACCGCCGTACCCGGCGCGACGCGTACCCCGCGCAGTTCCGCCTCACCCAGGAGGACATCGACAGCGCCATCGAGGTCCCGGCGGTGCCGCCGCTGCACGCCGGCTGACGCTCTCCTCGGAACGCGCGACCGGGCCCCGCTCTCCTCTGGGGAGGGCGGGGCCCGGTGCGCGTGCGGTCAGTCGTTGTACATGTCGAGGTCGCCGCCCATGCCGGTCTCGATGGAGACCGAGGTCGACCAGTCGCCACTGCTGTGCCATCCGTGCGGCCCGTGGCCGTCGCAGTGGTGGTGCGTTGTCGTGACGACGATCCTGCTCTTCAGAAAGTCGTCGTCATCGTGGGCGGACGCCGTACCACCGGCGGCCAGGACGAGTGCCGTCACGGGGAGTGCGACCGCGGCCAGGCGCAGAGCGGAGCGCTTCATCGATACCTCCATCGGTTGCCACAGGAGGAGGCGGCGTTCCCGCGCCGCCTCGTTGGTCGATGAGTAGCCGAGTCGCTGAATCGACACACGTACCGCCACCCGAACGGCAGGGCCGCGCCTCTGCCGCGGCCCCTCGCCCTACGGCTGTACCGAGATCTCCCCGATGCCGGTGCCGAGACTGCCGCAGTGCGCGGTGGACTGCCCCGACTGGCCGGGGTTGAGCGTGACATGCTCGCCGTCCACGTCCGGCGCCCAGCCGCAGACCAGGTGCACCCAGAAGGTCTGCGGTGCGCCGCCGTTGTTCCGGCAGAGCGCGTAGCCGGTGTACTCGTCGTTGGCGTGCTTGCCGGTGTCGCAGGACAGGCCGGGCGGGATCGCGAAGGCGGCCGGTGCGGCGCCTGTGAGGTGGGTGGTCGGGGCGGACGGCGCACCGGCGGCGGACGCCGTGGCGGACGGGGAAGAAGTGGCGGCCGGGACGGTGAGCGCGGCCACCATGACGGCGGCGGCCGCGGTGGCCTTCATCCCTGTGGCGGTCAGCTTCATGGTTTCTCCTGGACGTTCTCGGGCCGGGCCCGTACTGCCTGGAGCGGGTACGGAACTCCGGTCGCATGCCAGGAATTGCTCCCACCCGCCCGGGCGCGAAAAACCAGGGAGATCGTGACGCTGAGTGAGTGCCGCATGAGTGTCGACGCCCGGCCGCGGGCGCCCGGCCGGCATCGACGGTGCGTCAGGCGGTGTCGCCCGTGCGCGTCCTGACGTCGGTGAGCAGCTTGTCCAGCAGGGCGGCGAGGGTGGCGCGTTCGGACGCCGACAGGCCGGCGACGAGGGTGGCTTCGCGGCCGAGCACCTCGTCGACGGAATGCTCGACGAGCGCGTGGCCCGCGTCGGTCAGCGACACCAGGACCGCCCGGCTCCCGGGTCCGGCCGGGGCCCGCCGGACGAGCCCGCCGCGCTCGGCCCGCGCGACGCGCTGGGAGATCGCGCCCGCGGTCACCAGCGTCCGCCGGGCGATCTCCCGCGTACTGAGGGTGTAGGGCGGCCCGGAGCGGCGGATGACGGACAGCAGGTCGAGGGTGGCCGTGTCGATGCCCGCGGCGCGCAGCGCCCGGTCGCGGTCGATCGCGAAGAGCTTCCCCAGCCACCAGATCGGCGTCACGATCTCGATCGACTCGGTGGGCGTGCCCGGCCGTTCCCGCTGCCACGCCGCCGCGATCTCGGCGGCGGGATACGACGGGACGGCGCCGCCCGCGGCGGTGCCGAGGTCCTCGCTCATGGTGCGCTCCCGCTGCCGTGGGGTACGTTTAGACCTAAACATAGCAGTGCGCAGCAGCTCGCAGAAGTTCTCAGGGGAGGAACCTCATGACCCGCACCGTGCTCGTCACCGGCGGTACCAGCGGCATCGGGCGCGCCGTCGCCGGGGCGTTCGCCACCGACGGGGCGAAGGTCGTCGTCACCGGACGCCGTGCCGACACCGTCGAGCGCGCCGCCGTCGAACTGGGCGCCGAGGGCGTCGTCTGCGACGCGACCGACCCCGCTCAGGTCGCGGCGCTGGCCGACCGGATCGAGGCGACGGGCCGGCTCGACGTCCTCGTGAACGCGGCCGGCGGCCTGTTCGACGCCGCGTCGGCCGCGGGCTCGCCGCTGGACAAGCTGGTCGCCGAGTGGCACGGCAACCTCTCCCAGAACGTGCTCGGCGCGGTGCTGACCACTGCCGCCGTACGCGACCTCCTCGCCGACGGCAGCTCCGTGATCAGCATCGGGTCGATCGGCGCGGAGCGCGGCGGCGGCTCGTACGGCGCGGCCAAGGCGGCCCTCCAGGCGTGGAACGCCGCGTTCTCCGCCGAGGTCGGCCCGCACGGCATCACCACCAACGTGATCTCCTCGGGTTACGTCGCCGGCACCGCCTTCTTCGGCGGGCAGCTGCCGGACGCCCGGCACGAGAAGCTGGTCCAGGAGACGCACAACAAGCGTCCGGGCACGCCGGAGGACATCGCGCAGACCGTCTTCTTCCTCGCCTCTCCCGGCGCCCGGCACATCACGGGCCAGACGATCCACGTCAACGGCGGCGCCTACACCACGCGTTGACGCGCGCCGGACGGCTGTCGGACGGCTACCGGAATAAGGTGTTCCGGTAGCTTGCGCGGGTGCCGATCAGCGAAGGAGTGAGCGCGGAGATGGAGACGACCGGAACCGGGACGGCCGTGGTGACCGGGGCCTCGTCGGGGATCGGCACGCGGTACGCCGAGCGGCTGGCCGAGGCCGGCTGGGACCTGGTGCTCGTGGCGCGGCGGGCGCAGCGGCTGGACGAGCTCGCCGGCCGGCTGCGGGAGACGGCCGGCGTCGCCGTCGAGACGCTCGTCGCCGACCTGGGCGTACCGGAGGACCTGGCGCGGACGGCCGAGCGGGTCGCGGCCGAGGACGTGGCGCTGCTGGTCAACAACGCGGGCATCAATGGCTACGGAAACTTCACCGAGGTCGACCCGATGCTGCTGACGCGGGTGCTCAGCGTCAACGTCACGGCGCTGACGGTGCTGACCCGGGCCGCCGTCCCCGGGATGCTGAAGCGCGGCCGGGGCGCGGTGGTCAACGTCGCCTCCCGCCTCGCGTTCGCCGGCTCGCTGCCCCCGGACCCGCTCCCCCGGCGCGCCGTCTACGGCGGCACGAAGGGGTACGTCGTCACCTTCACCCGGACCCTCGCGGCCGAGCTGGCGGACACCCCGCTCCGCATTCAGGTGCTCTGCCCGGGGCTCACCGCCACCGAGTTCCATCTGACGACGGGTGAGGAGTCGGTCGCCGGTACGGAGCAGCGGGTTCACGCGGAGGGGGGAATGCCGGTGGACGAGGTGGTGACGGCCTCGCTGGCGGCGCTGGAGCGGGGCGAGGTGGTGTGCGTACCGGGTCTGGCGGACACCCAGGAGGCGCTGGACCGGCTGGTCGCCGCCGAGGTGGGGATGCGGGGCATTCCGCGGCGGTGAGCGCCGGGCGGCGCGGCGCGACCGCCGGAGCGGGGCGGCCGGGGTGCGCCGGGCGCGGATCGGCGCGGAACGGAGGTGTACGCGGCGCCCCACGATGGCAGGTTTGCCCTGTCCCTGTTCGTCCGTACGAAGGAGTCGGCCGATGCTGTTCGGCAAGGAACACGTGAAGCGGTACGTCGAGACCGATGGCGCGGAAGGGCACGAGTGGCAGGGCACCACGACGCTCATCCTCACCACCACCGGCCGCAAGAGCGGCGAGCAGCGCAGCACGCCGCTGATCTACCAGCCCTTCGGTGACGACCTGCTGGTCGTCGCCTCCAAGGGCGGCTCGGACGCACCGCCTCTGTGGTACCTCAACCTGCAGGCGAATCCCGAGGTCCAGGTACAGGTGAAGGGCGACCGGTTCACCGCGCGCGCCCGCACGGCGACGGCGGAGGAGAAGCCGGCGATGTGGCGGACGATGGCGGCGGTCTGGCCGCAGTACGACGAGTACCAGCAGAAGACCGACCGGGACATCCCGGTCGTGGTGCTGGAACGCACTGCCTGACGGCCGGGTGACGCGGGGTTTGCCCAGGTGGGTCGCCGGATACTTGTGCGGCGTACATTCCGGGTGATTCCGGGCGGTCGTGAGCCCGAGGAGGCATGTCGTGAGCGCACAGGTCAGCACCGAGTTGTGGGACGCGTTCCACTCCGTCGTCAACATGACGTCGCGTGAGCTGCAGGAGTGGCTGAGCGTCCAGGCCGCGGGCCAGGAGTCGGAGGTGGTCCCCGACCAGGCCGGTGCGCCGCTCGGGCGGCACGTACTGGAGATCCTCGGCAAGCGCCGTACCGACCTCACGGAGGACGACGCGCAGGTCATGCGGCGGGTGTGCGAGATCGTGGAGACCCAGCGGGCCGAGCACCGCGACCCGCAGGCGGGCGGCGCCGACTGGCGCCACGGCCTGATGAACATCGGCCACGACCCGCTCAAGCCCGCCTGACGGCCGCGGAGACGGGCCCCGCTGTACCGGCGGGGCCCTTTTCGCGTTCTGGCAAGGAGTGTTGACACGTCTGGTGCAGACCTTTAGGTTCACCGACCATCGCGCCTGTCCAAAGAGGCGACCACCGTTCACATACAAGGACGGAAACCCCCCATGCCAGTGCAGAGACGTCCCCACCGTGCGGCACGCACCATCGGCACCGCCCTCCTCGCCGCCACCGCCGTCCTGGCCACGCTCGCCGCCGCGCCGTCGGCCGGCTTCACCCACCCCGGTGTCCTGGTCTCCCGCGGCCAGCTCGACTTCGTCCGCGACAAGGTCGACTCCGGGGCACAGCCCTGGAAGAACGCCTACGACCGGATGAAGGCGAGCAAGTACGCCGCGCTCGACCGCACGCCCAAGCCGCGCGCCGTCGTCGAGTGCGGCTCCTACTCCGACCCCAATTACGGCTGCACGGACGAGCGCGAGGACGCCCTCGCCGCGTACACGCTCGCGCTGACCTGGTACGTCAGCGGGGACGAGCGGTACGCCAAGAAGGCGATCGAGATCATGGACGCCTGGTCGGGCACCATCAAGGACCACACCAACTCCAACGCCCCGCTGCAGACCGGCTGGGCGGGCTCCTCCTGGCCGCGGGCCGCCGAGATCATCCGGTACACCTACACCGGCTGGGCGCAGGACAAGGTGGACCGCTTCAAGACCATGCTGCGCACCGTCTACCTGCCCAAGGTGATCGGCGGCTCGAACTCCAACGGCAACTGGGAACTGAGCATGATGGAGGCCGCCGTCGGCATATCCGTCTTCCTCGACGACAAGGCGTCGTACGACAAGGCGATGGCGAAGTTCCGCGGCCGGGTGCCCGCGTATGTCTACCTCAGCGGCGACGGCGACCTGCCGAAGACCGCGCCGGGCAGCGGGCTGGACAGCCGCGACAAGGTCATCAAGTACTGGCAGGGTCAGTCCACCTTCGTCAACGGCCTCTCCCAGGAGACCTGCCGCGACTTCACCCACACCGGTTACGGCATCTCCGCGATCTCGCACATCGCCGAGACCAGCCGCATCCAGGGCCAGGACCTGTACGCCACCGACGTCGGCGAACGGCTGCGGTACGCGCTCGGCTTCCACGCCAAGTACGAGCTGGGCGAGGCGCCGCCGACCTGGCTGTGCGGTGGCAGTATCAAGCGCGGCCTCGGCCCGGTCACCGAGGTCGGGTTCAACGCGCTGCACGGCCGCCTCGGCCAGGCCATGACGAACACTCAGACGCTCACCGAACGCGGCCGCCCGGCCGGCTCCAACAACCTCTTCGTCGGCTGGGAGACCCTCACCCACGCGGAGAACCCCGAGTGACCAAGGAGACCCGGCATGACGATCCAGCGGATGGACAACGTCCTCATCGTTGTCGACGACCTTGAGGCCGTTATCGCGTTCTTCGTCGAACTCGGCATGGAGCTGGAGGGTAAGGGGCCGGTCGAGGGACGTTGGGTGGAGCGTGTCATCGGGATCGACGACGTCCGACAGGACATCGCGATGCTGCGGACCCCGGACGGCCACGGCCGCATCGAACTGGCGAGGTTCCACACGCCGAAGGCGATCAGCGCCGAGCCCAAGGACGCGCCGGCGAACACGCTGGGCATTCGCCGCGTCATGTTCGCCGTCGACGACATCGAGGACGTCGTTGCCCGCCTGCGCGCCCATGGGGCCGAACTCGTCGGCGAGTTGGCGCAGTTCGAGGAGAGCTATCGGCTCTGCTATGTCCGCGGCCCCGAGGGCATCATCGTCGGACTGGCCGAGCAGCTCGGCTGAAGGCTGCCGACGGGACCGTGCGCGCCGAGTTCACGGTTGAGGGACCGGTTCTGGAAGGCGCGGCCCCGCTGCCCCGGCTATCGGATCCGGTCCAGGACCGTGCGGGTGGCCCGGCGCAGTGCGGTCACTATCGGCCGGTCACGGTCGGGGGTCCGCCAGGCGAGGGCCGTGTGGCACAGCGGGAGGTCGGTGACCTCGGCGTACGCGACGCCGTGCCGCTGGTAGAGCCAGCGGGCCGGCTCCGGCGGGAACTGCACTCCCTCGCCGAGGGCGATGGCCGTGAGCGCGGGCTCGAACTCGGCGATCTGGTGCGCGGTGTAGCGGGCCGGGCTGCCGTCGGGGCGGGGGTCGACTCCCCAGAAGTCCCGCCAGACCTTGGGGATCTCCGGCGAGAAACCGATGAACCGCCGCTCGCTGAGCCGGGCGAGCGTCAGCGGGCCCGCGTCCGCGAGCGGGTCGGAGGCGGCCAGGCACACGACGCGGCGCAGCTCGGCGAGGCGCTGGGTCTGGATCCCGGGCGGCACGGGCGGGAAGAGGAACGCCGCGTCCACGCCGCCCGCGAGGACGGTGGCCGCGGAGTCCGCGAAGCCCATCCGGACGATCTCGACCTCGATCCCCGGATGCCGCGCCTTCAGCTCCGCCAGGATCGCCGGGATCGGGTGGACGGAGGTGATGGCCTCGAAGGAGCCGATGACCACCCGGCCCGAGAGCGTACGGATGCGCTCGCCGGCGACCTGCCGCAGCCGGTCGGCGGCCTGCACCATCGCCCGGATCTCCGGGAGCAGTTCCTGCCCCGAGGGGGTCAGCCCCGCCGTGCGCGTGGTGCGGTCGACCAGGGTCAGCCCGAGGCGCCGCTCCAGCGAACGGATCTGCTGCGAGAAGGCGGGCTGCGTCATGAACACCCGCTTCGCCGCCCGGCCGAAGTGCATCTCCTCGGCCAGCAGCAGGAACAGTCTCAGCTGGTGTGTGCTCGGATCCGTCGGAGCACTGCTCTCCGGGCCGGTCGGGCCGGTGTCCCCCGCCATGGACGCATGGTAACAACGCGCACCGTGCCCGTTACCGCGGAAAGCACACCTCCCGCGGCGCCGGGCACAAAAGTCTCACACCTCTTTACCGGCAGCACACCCGCGGCACACAGAAGAAAACCGGAAGACCTTGCGCAGCCGCGCTGTTAGCGTCCGCGCCCATGACCGAGATCTTCAACAATTTCACCGAAGTGCAGCGAATCGACACCGATCCCGAGGTGTCGGCGCACCCGCTGATCGCGCTGGAGGAGGGCCGGCACAGCTGGTACAGCGGCTACCACCACCAGGAGTCGTTCGCCGCGCGGCTGCGCTACGCCTTCGACGACCGCACGGAGTACGGCGACAGCGGCGTGCCCCTGGACCGGCTGCGGATCGGGAACTTCTGCCAGTTCGCCTCGGGCACGGCGTTTCTGCTGGGCGGCAATCACGGGCACGACACCCACCCCGACGCCGTGACGCCGTACGGCTTCAACTTCTTCGCGCACGAGCACGACGCCTGGGCACCGGCCGGCGACACCGTCGTCGGGCACGAGGTGTGGACCGGCTACGAGGCGGTCGTGCTGCCCGGTGTGCGCATCGGGACCGGCGCGATCATCGGGGCGCGCGCCGTCGTCTCCAAGGACGTCGCCCCCTACTCCGTCGTGGTGGGCAACAACAGGATCGTCCGGCACCGCTTCGACCCGCTGCGCCGCAAGCTGCTCTGGCGGATCGGGTGGTGGAACTGGAGCGACGAGCGGATCGCGGAAGCGCTCCCACTCCTCCAGGGGCGCGACGTCGCGCAGCTGGCCCGGTATGCCGGAATCGACCCGGAGGATGTCGCGGGGGACGTCGACCCGTGCACGCTGACCGGCGCCAGGGCCCTTCCGCACCGCCCTTGACCTGCGCGTTTGTGCACATGTCGAAAGGTCCGGCGGGCAGCGTGTGACATCTGTACATGGTGAGTGGCGGAAATTCTTCCTAGCGTCTGCGTAACGCAAGATCGAACCCCCGTGACCTCCCGGGTGACCCCCGGGGGCCGGGACACCCCGGGACACCGGGCCCCGGACGCCGGGCGTCCGCCCGCAGCGCGCCGCCGGCTCCCCGCCTCCCCCACGCGACGCACCTCATCGCGGACCGCCGCACCCCGCGGCGCGCCGCGCCCTGCCCCGCAGGGATGGAATCCCACCGAAATGCCGAGGACCGTATGAGCACGCAACCGACGACCGACGTGGCGCCATCCCCACCGTCCGCCCCCGGCGACGGCCCGTCGGACGGCCTGCAGGCCGGTCTCAAGAACCGTCACTTGTCCATGATCGCGATCGGCGGGGTGATCGGCGCCGGCCTGTTCGTCGGCTCCGGCTCCGGCATCGCCGCCGCCGGACCCGCCATCCTCCTGTCGTACGCCCTGGTCGGCGCGCTGGTCGTGTGCGTGATGCGGATGCTGGGCGAGATGGCGGCGGCCTATCCCAGCTCCGGGTCGTTCTCCGCGTACGCGGACCGGGCGCTCGGCCGCTGGGCGGGCTTCTCGATCGGCTGGCTGTACTGGTTCTTCTGGGTCGTGGTGCTGGCCGTCGAGGCGACGGCGGGCGCGAAGATCCTCGAAGGCTGGGTCCCGGCCGTGCCGCAGTGGGGCTGGGCGCTGATCGTGATGGTGGTGCTCACGGCCACGAACCTGGCGTCGGTCGCCTCGTACGGTGAATTCGAGTTCTGGTTCGCCGGGATCAAGGTCGTCGCGATCGGCGCGTTCGTCGTGATCGGCCTGCTGGCCGTCTTCGGGGTGCTCCCCGGGGCGCACAGCGAGTCCGCGGGCATCGCGAACCTCACCGCGCACGGCGGATTCATGCCGCACGGTCCGGGATCGATCCTGACCGGCGTGCTCATGGTGGTCTTCTCCTTCATGGGCAGCGAGATCGTCACGCTCGCCGCCGGCGAGTCGGAGAACCCGCAGCGCGCGGTCACCAAGGCGACCAACAGCGTCATCTGGCGCATCGGCGTCTTCTACCTCGGCTCGATCTTCGTCGTGGTGAGCCTGCTGCCGTGGAACGATGCGTCGATCACCAAGGACGGCAGCTACGTCGCGGCCCTGAACTCGATCGGCATCCCGCACGCCGGACAGGTCATGAACGTCATCGTGCTGACGGCGGTGCTGTCCTGTCTCAACTCCGGGCTCTACACCGCCTCCCGCATGGCCTTCTCGCTCGGCCGGCGCGGCGACGCGCCCAAGGCGTTCGCGCGCACCAGCGCCCGTGGCGTGCCGCGCGCCGCGATCCTCTCCTCGGTCCTCTTCGGCTTCCTCGCGGTGTTCTTCAACTACGAGTGGCCGGACACCGTCTTCGCCTTCCTGCTGAACTCCTCCGGCGCCGTCGCGCTGTTCGTGTGGCTGGTCATCTGCTTCGCGCAGCTGCGGATGCGGGGGATGATCCTGCGGGACGACCCGCGCAAGCTCGTCGTGCGGATGTGGCTGTTCCCGTATCTGACCTGGGCGACGATCGGCATGATCTCGTTCGTGCTGGTCTACATGCTGACCGACCCGGCCGGGCGGCAGCAGGTCACGCTGTCGCTGCTGGCCGCCGTGCTCGTGGTGGCGGTCGCGCTGGTACGGGACCGGCTGCGGGGCCGCCGCACGACCGCCTGAACCGGCGCGGACCGCACCCGATTCAGCGGAGGGCGAAGAAGCCGGCCCGACAGGCCCGTCAGTGGAATTGCTGGTGACGCGGTGGGCCCATCCGTACCAGGATGGGCCCATGTCCGAACCCAACGCTTCCACCGGTCAGGCCGGCTCCGCCGCCGAGCCGCTGCCCCGCCAGGTCGCCGACGCCTACGTCGACGCCCTGATCGCCCTCGACCCCATCACCGGCACGTTCCTCGGCGTACCGGAGAGCTCAGGCAAGCTGCCCGACTTCTCCCCCACGGGGCAGGAGGAGCTGGCCCAGCTGGCCCGCACCACGCTCGACCGGCTCACCGCGGCCGAGGCGCGGCCCGGTGGCGACAGCGACGGCGAGCGGCGCTGCGCCCGGCTGCTGCGCGAGCGGCTGACCGCCGAACTCGCCGTCCACGAAGCGGGCGAGGGCCTGCGCGCCGTCAGCAACCTCAGCTCGCCGCTGCACTCCGTACGCGACATCTTCACCCTCACGCCGACCGCGACGGACGAGGACTGGGCGGCCGTCGTGCAGCGGCTGCGCGCGGTGCCCGCCGCGCTGGAGGGCTACCGTGCCTCCCTGGGTGAGGGCCTGAAGCGGGAGCTGCCGGCCGGGCCGCGGCAGGTGCGGACGGTGCTCGGGCAGCTGGGCGAGTGGATCGGTACGGACCGCAGCTGGTTCGCCGACTTCGCCGCGACCGGGCCCGAGAGCCTGCGCGCCGACCTGGACGCCGCGGCCGGCTTCGCCACCGGCGCGCTGACCGAGCTGCGCGACTGGCTGCGCGACACCTACGCGCCGGCCGTCGAGGGCACCCCGGACGTGGTGGGCCGCGAGCGGTACGCCCGCCTCGCCCGCTACTACAACGGCAGCGACCTGGACCTGGACGAGGCGTACGCGTACGGCTGGTCCGAATTCCACCGGCTGCTCGCCGAGATGGAGAATGAGGCCGCGAAGGTCCTCCCCGGCGCGAAGACCCCGTGGGAGGCGCTGGCCTGGCTGGACGAGAACGGCGAGGCGGTCGAGGGCGTCGAGGAGACCCGTGAGTGGCTCCAGTCGCTGATGGACGAGGCCATCGAGAAGCTGGACGGCACGCACTTCGAACTGGCCGAGCGGGTCAAGCGCGTGGAGTCGCGGATCGCGCCCGCGGGCACCGCGGCAGCGCCGTACTACACCAGCCCCTCGCTGGACTTCACGCGCCCGGGCCGCACGTGGCTGCCGACCATGGGCGAGACCCGCTTCCAGGTGTACGACCTGGTCTCCACCTGGTACCACGAGGGCGTGCCCGGCCACCACCTCCAGCTCGCGCAGTGGGCGCACGTCAGCGACCAGCTCTCCCGTTACCAGACCACCGTCGGCATGGTCAGCGCCAACGCCGAGGGCTGGGCGCTGTACGCCGAGCGGCTGATGGACGAGCTGGGCTTCCTCAGCAACGCCGAGCGGCGCCTGGGCTACCTGGACGCCCAGATGATGCGCGCGATCCGCGTGATCATCGACATCGGCATGCACCTGGAGCTGGAGATCCCGGCGGACTCGCCGTTCCGCCCGGGCGAGCGCTGGACGCCGGAGCTGGCGCAGGAGTTCATGGACGCGCACTGCAGCCGCTCGTCCGACTTCGTGGAGAGCGAGATCATCCGGTACCAGGGGATGCCCGGCCAGGCGATCGGCTACAAGCTGGGCGAGCGGGCCTGGCTGAACGGCCGCGAGGCCGCCCGCCGCCGGCACGGCGCCGCCTTCGACCCGAAGAAGTGGCACATGGCGGCGCTGTCGCAGGGCTCGCTGGGCCTGGACGACCTGGAGAGCGAGCTGTCGGCGCTGTAGGCCGCACGGGGCAGGAGGGGCGGCGGCCCGCGGACGGCCGCCGCCCCTCCCCTCTGTCGTCCGTCGGACGCTGTGGACGGCAGCGCGTCCGTGAGAATTCCGTGGCGGCCGGAGAGGGCGGTCCGTAGGGTCCCTCCCCATGACCCTCCTCTTCCTCTTCCCCGGTGATCCGCTGCAACCGGGCCGCCCGGACCCGGACTTCGCGTGCGAGGCCCGGGCCGCCGGCGCGGCGGGCGCGCGGGTCGCGGTCGTCGACCACGAGGCGCTGCTCGCGGGCAACGCGACGCGGGCCGTCGCCGGCGTGCCCGCCGGGCCCGGCCCCGTCCGGTACCGCGGCCGGCCGCTGCCCGCGGGGCGGGGCGCCGAGCTGGCCGCCGCGCTCGCGGACCGGGACCGCACGCTGCTCACGGACGAGGAGCGGACCGACGGCCTCGGGCCGGTCACGGACGACGCGGAGGCGGCACGGCTGTTCGAGGCGCTGGTCGCCGCGGCCTCCGGCTTCCCGCTCGCGCTCACCGCGGGGCGCGTGACGCTGCGAGCGCTGCCGCCGGCCGAGTGCGCGCGGCTCACGGACGGCGGCACGGCCGGGCTGACGTGGGTGGACGGCGCGCCGCCCGAGGGCACGGTGGAGGGCGCCGGGATCATGGTGCGGCTCGCGGCGGCAGGGCTGTACCGGCCGGGCTGGGGCACGTACGCGATCACCCGTACCGAGGACGGCGTCGCCCTGGGCGGCATCGGCTTCCACGGCCCGCCGGACGAGGCGGGGACGGTCGAGCTGGGCTACGACCTGTCCCCCTCGGCGCGCGGCGCGGGCTGGGCGACGGACGCGGTACGCCTGCTCGCCTCATGGGCGGCGGCCCGTCCCGAGGTGGGCACGCTGGTCGCCACCACGGAGCCGGCGAACGTGCCCTCGCAACGCGTCCTGGAACGCGCCGGCTTCGTCCGCGCGGGCGAGCGGTCCGGCATGTACGCCTTCGAGTACGCGGGGAGCGGGAACGGTGGTACGACCGATGCGGACGGGGCCCTCAGCGCTGGAACCCGCCCTCCGAGTTGATGACCTCGCCGGTGATCCAGGCCGCCTCGTCCGTGGCCAGCCAGGCGATGAGGCGGGCCGGGTCGTCGGGCGCGCCCCACTCACCGCCGGGGAAGCGCCGGGCGACCCGTTCGCGGAGCTCACCGACGGCGTAACCGGTGTCGACCGGGCCGGGGTTGACGGTGTTCACCGTGACGCCGAGGGGTGCGAAGGTCGTGGCGAGCGTGCGCGTGGCCGACGCCAGCGCGCCCTTGGCCAGCCCGTACGCCACCTCCTCCGGCATCCCGCCGCCCTGGTCCTGACCGGACGTCATCATGACGACGCGGCCGCCGGGCTGCCCGGGGGCGGGGTGTCGCGTGCGGTGTCGCGCGTACGCCTGCGCCAGCAGGATCACCGACCGCACATCGGTCGCCCAGTGCGCGTCCAGCATGGCCGCGTCGATGGTGTCGAGGGTGCCGTCGTGGCCGCTCAGCGCGTGGTTGGCGACGAGGATGTCCAGCCGGCCGCCGAGCGCGTCGGCGGCGGTGCCGAGCAGGCGGGCCGGCGCTTCGGGCGCGGTGAGGTCGGCCGGCCCGTGCGTCACCACCGCGCCGGGGACGGCCACCTCCCGGACGCCTGCCGCGACCGCGTCGGGCCCGCCGGGGTCGGCGCCCCACGGCTGCCGCGCATCGTGCGGGACGTGGTGGTGCAGGTACACACTGGCGCCGTACGCGGCCAGCCGGCGGGCGACCGCGTAGCCGATGCCGCCGCGCCGGCTCGCGCCGGTGACCAGCGCGGTACGGCCGCGCAGCGGGTACGGTGCGCGGCGCAGCGCGGCGGCGGACGGGGACGGTTCGGTCGCGTGCGATTCGGTCGCGTGCGGTTCAGTCGCGTGCGGTTCAGTCGCGTGCGGCTCGGTGTTCCGGTCGTGCGTCGTGGCCATGGTCGACCACCTTGACCGCCGAGGCGGCCCCTGTCATCCCGTTTTCCGCGTTTCCCCACTCATGAGAAAAGGCTCCCGTCATGCCAACCACCCCCCTCCCCGCCGACCCGACCGTGCTGCACCCGATGCCCGAACAGCCCCGGGTCGTGCTGCTCAAACCGCTCGTCACCTCGCCGCTGATCGAGGTGGGCGAGTTCTCGTACTACGACGATCCGGACGAGCCGACCGCGTTCGAGACCCGCAACGTGCTGTACCACTACGGGCCGGAGAAGCTGGTCATCGGGAAGTTCTGCGCGCTGGGCGAGGGCGTGCGGTTCCTGATGAACGGTGCCAACCACCGGATGGACGGCCCCTCCACCTTCCCCTTCCCCATCATGGGCGGTTCCTGGGCCGAGCACTTCGACCTGATCACCGGGCTGCCCGGCCGCGGCGACACCGTGGTCGGCAACGACGTCTGGTTCGGCTACCGGTCGACGGTGATGCCGGGCGTGCGCATCGGCCATGGCGCGGTCATCGCCTCGGGGGCGGTCGTCGTCGACGACGTGCCCGACTACGGCATCGTCGGCGGCAACCCCGCCCGGCTCCTCCGGCGCCGCTACAGCGAGGCGGACATCGCCCGCCTGCTGGACCTGGCCTGGTGGGACTGGCCGCTCGACCACCTCACCGCCCATCTCCGTACGGTCATGTCCGGCAGCGTCGACGAGCTGGCGGCCGCGGCGCCGGGGCGGGAGCAGCCCTTGACCCAGTAGCCGGGGGAATGGCGTGACTTGGCGGTCCGAGCGGCAGCTCGTTGTGTGAGGCTGGCTCCCTTCCTTTCCTAGTAAGGGGGCACAAATGGCGGTTTCGACCACAGAGGGCTTGCGCTGGGGAACGCCGGTCAACCTCGGGGGATCGTTCACCGAGGACGTGGCGGTGGCGGCGAACGCGGACGGCCGCCTCCTGGTGATCTACCAGGGCGGCGGCAACACCATGTACGCGAGCTGGCAGAACCAGGACCTCAGCTGGACCAAGGACCGGGAACTGGTGCCCAACGCCCGGCTGGTGGGCACGCCGGCCGCGCTGCGCGGCAAGGACGGGCGCATCTACGTCTTCTGGCGCAGCCAGGACAACCGGCTGATGCGGGTACAGCAGAACCGGATCAACGGCGACTTCGGCTCTCCGGACGCGATCACCACGGGGGTGAACAGCAATCCGGCCCCGGTGCTCAACGCCAACGGGCGGATCTCGGTGTTCTACATCGGCGGCGAGCGCGCCATATGGGAGACCCGGCAGAAGTCGCTGTCCGGCACGGACTTCACCACCCCTGTCAGCCTCGGCGGCGAGGCCAAGGGCGAGCGGCTGGCCGCCGCCCTGGCCGCGGACGGCCGGATCTCCTTCGTGCACATCGGCCGCAACGACGAGTTGTGGACCAACACACAGAAGGCCGACGACGCCACCGAGTGGGAGGGCTACGCCAAGATCACGACGGGTGCGAAGGGCGGGCTGCACATCTTGCCCGACTGCAACGGCCACCTCGATGTGCACTACTGGGGCTCGAACAACGAGTCGTGGTGGTTCGGGCAGGTCACGGGCTACGGCAGCTTCTCCACCTCCACCCGGAGCCTCGGCGGCACCCTCAACGGCATTCCGCGTTCGGTGCTGGCCGCCGACGGCCGCCAGCACGTGTTCGCGCGCGGCAGCAGCGACGCCCTGCTGACCGCGGCCCAGAAGGACCCCGGCAGCCTGGAGTACGTCCCCTTCGGCGACATCACCGGCGGCGTGCACAACAACCCGGTCCCCGCGCTCAGCCGCGACGGCCGCGTCTTCGTCTTCTACCGGGGCGGCGAGGGCGCCCTGTGGTACGCCTTCCAGGAACGCGTCTGACCGCGTAGGCCGCCGGGGCAGTGACCCGGTGGCAGCACCGTTCGGCTCCGGTCGGCTCCGGCAGAACCTTGATCTACCGGGGATTCGACTGCTAGACAGCGATCATGACGAGCTCTTCCCGGTACTCCCCCGACGCCACCGACTGGCGCATACTCGACGCCCTCCAGCAGGACGCGCGTGCGGGCTACGCCGTGCTGGCGCGGGCGGTGAACATGTCGGCCAGCGCCGTCACCGAACGGGTGCGGCGGCTGGAGGAGGCCGGGGTGATTCGTGGGTACGCGGCCGTGGTGGATCCCGAGCGGGTCGGGATGCCGGTCCTGGCCTTCGTACGGCTGCGGTATCCGAGCGGCAACTACAAGCCGTTCCACGACCTGCTGGACAGCACGCCGGAGATCCTGGAGGCGCATCACGTCACGGGTGACGACTGCTTCGTCATCAAGGTCGCGGCACGGTCGATGCGGCATCTGGAGGAGGTGGCGGGCCGGATCGGCGCGCTCGGCGCGGTGACGACCAATGTGGTGTACTCGTCGCCGCTGCCGGGCCGGCCGATCCGGCCGTGATGTCCGTCAGCCGGTGCCTTCGAGGCTGTCGGGGGTGCGGAGGCGGACCGTCGAGCCCGCGCGGTTCTTGACGACCTCCAGCTGGGCCGGGATGCGCTGGCGGAGGTCGGCGACGTGGCTGACGATGCCGACGCTGCGGTCGCGCTCGCGGAGCGAGTCCAGTACGTCCAGGACCTCGTCGAGGGTCTGTTCGTCGAGGCTGCCGAAGCCCTCGTCGATGAAGAGGGTGTCCAGGCGGGTGCCGCCGGCCTCGTCGGTGACGACGTCGGCGAGGCCGAGCGCCAAGGAGAGCGAGGCGAAGAAGGTCTCGCCGCCGGAGAGGCCGGCCGTGTCGCGTTCCTGGCCGGTCCACGCGTCGATGACGTGCAGGCCGAGGCCGGAGCGGCGGGCGCCGCCGGCCCGTTCGTCGGAGTGCACGAGCGTGTAGCGCCCGGCCGACATGCGGGTGAGGCGGGCGCTGGCGGCGGCGGCCACCTGTTCGAGGCGCGCTGCCAGCACGTAGGACTCCAGGCGCATCTTGCGTTCGTTGTCCGCCGAGGTGCCCGCCGTGAGGGACGCGAGGCGGGCGACGCGGTCGTACTCGGCGCGCAGCGGGGCCAGTTCGCGGGCGTCGGTCTCGGCGCGCGCGGAGAGCCGGTCCAGTTCGGCGCAACGGTCGCGGGCGGTGGCGTGCGCGGTGGCGGCGTCCCGCAGCCGACGAGCAGTCAGTTCGCTTTCTGCCCGGGCCTGTTCGGCGTCGGCGGGCGGCAGGGCGGCGGCGTCGGCGGTGCGCGGGTCTGCGAGTTCCGCGGCGACCGCGGCCTCCTCGGCCTGCCAGGCATCCAACTGTCCCTGAACGCGCCGCCATTCGTCGTCGCCGAGCAGGGCGGCGGCAGCCTCGCGCGGGGTGTCGAAGCCCGCCTTGTACGCGGCGTCGGCGAGGGTGGCGTCGGCTTCCTTCAGGCGCTCGGCGGCGGTCTCGGCGGCCCGTACGGCGGTCACCGCCTCCGCGAGCAGCGTGGTCTGCCGTTCCAGCCGGTGGGCGCGCTCGGCGACGCTCGCGCTGTCGCCGCGGGCCCGGCGCAACCCTTCGGCCAGCGCGTTCTCCTCGCGGTCCAGGGCCTCGCGGCGGGAGTCGCGGGCCGCGGTGCGCTGCTGCGCGGCCTGCTGTTCCGCGCGGCGCCGCTCGTACTCGCGCTCGGCGCGGGCGAGGGCTTCGCGGGCGGCGTGCAGCCCGGCGCCGGTGGTGTGCGCGGCGGTGTGTTCCGTCCGCAGTTCTTCGAGGTCCTGGGCGAGCGCGGCGACGGGCGCGTTGCCGGCTCCCGCGGTGGCGGCGGCCAGCTCCTCCTTGACGGACTGCTGGACCCGCTCGGCCTCCTCGCGGGCGGAAACGGCACGCTCGTACGCGGCGAACGCGGCCTCCTCCCGGTCGCGGTCCACGTGACCGGCTTCCGTGCGGGCGGGCGCCGGATGTTCGGTCGCGCCGCAGACGGCGCACGGCGCGCCGGCTTCCAGGTTCTTGGCCAGTTCGGCGGCGATGCCGTGCAGCCGCGCTTCCCTGAGCTTCAGCCACTCTTCGTGGGCCGCGGTCGCGGCCTCCCTGGCACACAGCAACTCCCGCTCGGCATCGGTGAGTTGGGCGGTGGCGCGGTCGCGGCGGCGGGCGGCGGCCAGGCGGGTCTCGGCCGGTTCGAGGCGGGCGTGGAGCTGTTCGGCGCGGGCCGCCGCCTCCTGGGCGGCTTCGATGCGCTGCTGGTGCGCGGTGCGGGTGGTCTCCCAGCCGGTCAGCCAGTCGGCGGCGTCCAGGAGGGCCTGTTCGTCGTCGCGGGCCTCGCGGTCCAGTGCGGCGCGCTCGGTAGCGATGTCGGCGGCGCGGCGCTCGTCGCGGCGGGCCGCGTCCAGCGAGCCGAGCTCGCCTCTCAACCGGTGTTCGAGCGCGGCGAGTTGGTCGCTGCCCGCGTCCACGAGGTCGGAGCGCAGCCGCTCGCGGGAGCGGCGTTCGGCGGCGTGCGCCGCTTCGTGGTCGCGCCAG